>NZ_JBIUVQ010000020.1:0-134519 GCF_044743035.1 Streptomyces sp. NPDC087787 | reverse complement strand
AACCGTTCGACGCAGGAGGTGGCGAAGGCGGCCAGGCCTCGGTGGGAGACCACTACGCCCTTGGGGCGTCCGGTGGAGCCGGAGGTGTAGATGACATAGGCGGGGTGGTCGGTTCGCAGAGCGGTGGTGCGGTGCTGGTCGTCGATCGGGGAGCTGTCCGTGTCCGGGTCGGTGTCGACGGTGAGCCAACGTGCCCCGGCGCCTGGTGCCGCCAGCCGTTGGGCGGTGTCCTCGGTGGAGAGGATCAGTGCGGGTGTGGCGTCGCCGAGGATGTACTCGATGCGTTCGGCCGGGTAGTCGGGGTCGATGGGCAGGTAGGCGCCGCCTGCCTTGAGTACGGCGAGTTGGGCCACGACCATGTCGACCGAGCGGGGCAGGACGAGTGCGACCAGGCGCTCGGGGCCGACTCCGGCGTCGATCAGGACGCGGGCGAGCCGGTTGGCGCGTTCGTCCGTGTCCCGATAGGACAGGGACTCCTCGCCGTGCACCAGCGCCACCGCGTCCGGATTGCGCTCCACGGTCGCGTCGAACAACTCCGGGAACGTCACCGGCACCACATCACCACGAGCCGTGTCGTTCCACTCGTGCAGCAACTGCCGCCGTTCCGGCGCCGAGAGCACGTCGACGGCACGCACCGGGAGTTCCGGGTCGGCGGCCACGGCCTCCAGGAAGCACACCAGCCGCTCGCCCAGCTCCTCGACGGTCGAGCGGTCGAAGAGGTCGAGGCGGAACTCCACGATGCCGCTGATCCCCTGAAGTCCGCCCTCGCGGTCGATGCTCTCGTTGAAGCTCAGGGAAAGGTCGAACTGGGTCGACTTGACCGGCACTTGGCGCACGGTGCAGTTCAGGCCGGACAGGCCCATGCTGCTCTCCGGCGTGTTCTGGAGTGCCAGCGACACCTGGAAGAGCGGGTGGCGGGCCAGTGAGCGCTCCGGGTTGAGCACCTCGACCAGCCGCTCGAACGGCACGTCCTGGTGGGCGTAGGCCGCGAGGTCCGCCTCACGCACGCGGCCCAGCAGCTCGGCGAAGGTCGGGTCACCGGACAGGTCGGTGCGCAGTACCAGCGTGTTGATGAAGAAGCCGACGACCCGCTCCAGCGCGTCGTCCGTACGGCCCGCGATCGGGCTGCCCAGCACCACGTCGGACGTCGAGCCCAGCACCGAAAGGAGCGAGGCCAGGCCCGCCTGGAGCACCATGAACAGCGTGGTGCCGGTCTGCCGGGCCAGCGCGGCGAGATCACGGTGCAGTTCGGCCGGCAGGTGCAGCAGCACCGAGTCGGCCCGGTAGTCGGCCTCGGCGGGCCGCGGCCGGTCCGTGGGCAGGCGCAGCTCCTCCGGCAGACCGGTCAACGTCTGCTTCCAGAAGTCGAGTTGCCGGTGGATCAGACTGTCCTGGTCGTCCTCGGAGCCCAGGATCTCGTAGTTCCACATGGTGTAGTCGGCGTACTGCACCGGCAGCGGCTGCCAGTCGGGCGCCGTACCCGCGGCCCGGGAGGTGTAGGCGCGTGCCAGGTCGGCCGAGAACGGGTCGAGCGACCAGCCGTCGCCGGCGATGTGGTGCAGCACGGTCAGCAGGACATGGGACTCCGGGCCGGTCTCGAACAGGGTGACCCGCAGCGGGGTCTCCACGGCCAGGTCGAAGCTCTGCGCGGAGGCCGCGGCGATGGCGGTGTCCAGGTCCTCCGCGGTGGTCCGCACGACGGCCGGCTCGCAGCCCCGGTCCGCAGGGAGGATGTCCTGGCGCGGCTCGCCGTCCCGGTCGGGGAAGACGGTGCGCAGGCTCTCGTGCCGGGCCACCACGTCTCGTACGGCGGCGCGCAGCGCGTCGACGTCGAGCGGCCCGCTGATCTGCACCGCGAGGACGATGTTGTGGGCGGTGCTGGTCCGCTCGAAGCGGTTCATGAACCACAGCCGGCGCTGCGCGTAGGACAGCGGGATCTCCGCCGGCCGTTCCCACGGCCGCAGGGTGGCGCGGGCGCCGGCCGCACCGCCTATCCGGCCGACCAGTTCGGCGACGGTGGGCGCCTCCCACAGCTCCCGCAGCGGCAGTTCGACCTCGAACACCGATCTGATCCGGCTGACCACACGGGTCGCGTGCAGCGAATGGCCGCCCAGCTCGAAGAAGTTGTCGTGGACGCCGACCGACTTCAGGTTGAGCATCTCCGCGAACAGCCCGCACAGGATCTCCTCCTGCGGGGTGCGCGGGCCCTGGCGGGTGACCAGGGCGGCGAAGTCGGGGGCGGGCAGCGCCTTGCGGTCCACCTTGCCGTTGGGGGTCAGCGGCAGCGCGTCCAGCGGGACGAAGACGGCCGGCAGCATGTAGTCGGGCAGCCGGGTCGCCGCGTGGGCGCGCAGCGCGTCGACCGCCGGCACCTTTCGGCCGGAGACCGGCACCAGATAGGCGACCAGGCGGTTCTCGCCCGACTCGTCGGCCCGGGCGACCACGGTGGCCTGGGAGACGTCGTCGTGCTCGGCCAGCACCGCCTCGATCTCGCCGGGTTCGACGCGGAAGCCGCGGATCTTCACCTGGTCGTCCACCCGGCCGACGAACTCCAGCCGGCCGTCGTCCGACCAGCGCGCCACGTCACCGGTGCGGTACATGCGGGAGCCCGCCGCGCCGAACGGGTCGGCCGTGAACCGCTCGGCGGTCAGTCCCGGCCGGCCCGCGTAGCCGCGGGCCACGCCGTCCCCGGCCAGGTACAGATCGCCCGCGACACCGACCGGGGTGGGGGACAGCGCCGAATCGAGCACGTAGGCACGGGTGTTGGCGATCGGGCGACCGATCGGCGGAAGCCCCGGCCGGTCGCCCAGCAGGGCCGAGGTGGACCAGACGGTGGTCTCGGTCGGGCCGTAGACGTTGGTGACCTCGGCGGCCAGCGCGCGCAGCCGGGCGGCCAGGCCCGCCGGCACGGGCTCGCCGCCGACCAGGACCCGCAGCCCGGCCAGGGCCATCGGCCGCTCCGAGACCAGGGCCTGCCACAGGGTGGGGGTCGCCTGCATGAGCGTGGCGCCGGTGCCGGTGATCAGCCGCCCGAGCGCCGGCGGGTCGAGCACCTGGTCGCGGGAGGCGATGACCACGGTGGCGCCCGCGCTCAGCGGTACGAACAGTTCCAGCGCGGCGATGTCGAACGCGACGGTGGTGACCGCGACCAGCCGGTCGGCGGCGTCGACACCGAACCGGGCCCGCATGTCGGCGACCAGGTTGGCGATGTTGGCGCGGGAGACCACGACGCCCTTGGGGCGGCCGGTGGAGCCGGACGTGTAGATCGCGTAGGCCGGGTGGGCCGGACGGACCGGCGCGGTCAGGTCGGCGTCGGTCGGGCCGGTGCCGGGAAGCTGCGCGAGGGCGTCGGTGACCGTGCTCTCGTCCAGCATGACGCGCCGCACCCCGGGGACCTCGGGCAGGCCGGTCACGGAGGAGTCGGTGAGCAGCGCGCAGGGGCGTGCGTCGTCGAGGATGTAGCCGATCCGGTCGGCCGGGTACTCCGGGTCCAGAGGGACGTAGGCGCCGCCGGTCCTGAGGACCGCGAGCAGCGCCGTCAGCAGCGCCGCCCCGCGCGGCAGGGCCACGGCGACCCATGACTCCGGTCCGACTCCCGCGGCCACGAGGTGGCGGGCGAGCCGGTTGGCGCGCTCGTCCAGCTCCCGGTAGGAGACCTCGCCGTCGGCGTCGATCACGGCGACGGCGTCCGGGGTGAGTGCCGCGTGCCTCGCGAAGGCGTCGACGACGGATTCGGCGCCCGCGGGGACCGCGGTGTCGTTCCACTCCGTCAGCAGCAGGTGGCGTTCGGCCGGGGGCAGGGCCTGGACCCGGCCGACGGGTGCCCCGGGGTCCGCGTGGATGAGGGTGAGGATGCCGACCAGCGCGTCCAGGATGCCCTGCGCGCGCTCCCGGTCGAACAGGTCCGGGCGGTAGCCGAGCCGGATCCGCATGCGCCGGCCGGGCGCCGGGAACAGGCTCAGCGGGTAGTGGGTCGCGTCCTGGCCGACCGCGCCGGTGATCCGCAGGCCCTCGGTGAGTTCGCCGAGTCCGTCGGCCTCCACGGGATAGTTCTCGAACACGACCAGGGTGTCGAAGAGTTCGCCGGTCACACCGGACTGCGCCTGGGCGTCGGCGAGCGTCAGGTGGTGGTGGTCGAGGAGGTCCACCTGCCGCCGCTGCTGCCGCTCGAGCAGCCCCGCCCAGGATTCGGCCGGCCGCGCGGAGACCCGTACCGGCAGGGTGTTGATGAACGAGCCGACCATGTTCTCCACGCCGGGGACCGCCGAGGGCCGGCCGGAGACGGTGCCGCCGAAGACGACGTCGTCGCGTCCGGTCAGCTTGCCCAGCAGGACGCCCCAGGCCGCCTGCACCACGGTGTTCAGGGTGACGCCGCAGCGCCTCGCCGTCTCGGCCAGCCCGCTGCTCAGCTCCTCCGGCAGCGTGACCAGCAGGTCCTGCGGGACCACCGCGCCGCGCTCGGCGTCCGGCGCCACCAGGGTGGGCTCCTGGACGTCGCCCAGCGCGTCGCGCCAGGCGGCGAGGGCGGCCCGCCGGTCCTGCCGTCCCAGCCAGGACAGGTAGTCGCGGTAGGGAGTCACCGGCGGCAGCTCGCCGCCGGAGTAGAGTGCGAACAGCTCGCGCATCAGCAGCGGTCCCGACCAGCCGTCGAGCAGAATGTGGTGGTTGGTCATCAGGAACCGGCAGCGGTTCCCGCCCAGCCGGATCAGGGTGAAGCGCAGCAGCGGCGCACGTCTCAGGTCGAACGGGCGCACCCGGTCGGCGGCCATCAGCTCGGCGAGCCGGTCCTCCCGCCGGTCGGCCGGACCGTCGCTGAGGTCGATCTCGGACCAGGGCAGCTCGACGCTGCGGTACACCACCTGCACCGGATCGCCGTTCTTGCGGCGGCGGAAGCCGACCCGCAGGTTGGCGTGCCGGCGCAGCAGCCAGGCGGCCGCGTCACGGAGCCGGCCGGTGTCCAGGGTTCCGTCCAGGTCCACGGCGATCTGCACCGTGTAGACGTCGAGGGCGCTCTCGTCGTCCTGCGCGTACTGGGAGTGGAACAGCAGCCCTTCCTGCAAGGGCGACAAGGGCAGGAGATCCTCGATGCGCGACTGGTTCACCATGACAACCCCTCGTCGTCCAGTTCGTTCTCGAACTCGTCCAGTTCCTGCTGGTCCACCGTGACCAGCGCGGGCGTGCCCGGCCGGGCGGGTGCCGCCGTCAGGGCGCGGGCGCGGTCCACCATGGACGTCAGCGCCCGGAACCAGGCCTCGGCCAGGTCCCGTACGTCCGCCTCGTCGAACATCCCGTCGGGCCACGCCCAGGCGGCGACCAGCCGCGGGCCGTCAACACGGTCCTCGGTCTGCGCGTTGAGATCCAGGCTGTGTGCCATGGGCATGGCGGCGTCGCCGCCGCCGGTCAGTCCGGCCAGGCCGGGCGGCGGGCTCCAGTCCTGGGCCGGGGCGTCACCGCCGCCGGCGGCGAACCGGCCCAGATAGTTGAAGCCGAGCTGCGGCGTGCGCAGGGTCGCCAGCTGCGGCCCCGTACGCTCGTTGAGATAGCGCAGCAGCCCGTAGCCGATCCCGCCGTCGGGCAGTTCGGCGAGCTGGGCGCGCACCTTGGCGAGCACGGCGTCCACCGCCGCGCCGCCACCCCAGAAGTCGTTCCAGTCCACCTGCCCCGGATTGAGGCGCACCGGGAAGGAACTGGTGAACCAGCCGACGGTACGGCCCAGATCGGCGCCCCTGACCACCGGCTCGCGGCCGTGGCCCTCCATCTCGACCAGCACCGCGTTGCCCCGGGTCGGCCGGCGCCGGGCCCGCCAGGAGGCCACGGCCACCGTGTACGCGGTGAGGAGCACGTCCTTGATCCCGGCGCCGAGGACGGCCGGCACGCTCGTCAGCAGCGGCTCGGTCACCTCGGCGGGCAGGGTGAGGCGCAGGCTGTGCGCCGTGCCGAACACGTCACGCTCCCGGTCCAGCGGCCGGGCACCCAGCAGCGGGTCGGGGCCGCTCAACGCGGCTCGCCACAGTGGCATTTCCTCGATTCGGCGTGCGCTGTTCGCCTCCTCGGCCAGGCGTCCGGCCCAGGTGCGCAGCGAGGTGGGCACCGCCTCCAGGAGCGGCTCCCGGCCGTCCGCCGCCCGGGACCAGGCGGCGGCCAGGTCCGGCAGCAGGATCCGCCAGGACACGCCGTCCACCACCAGGTGGTGCACGGCCAGCAGCAGCAGTCCGGGCCGACCGGTACCGGCGTCGAACCAGACCGCCCGCACCAGCGAGCCGGACTCCGGGGTGAGCCGCCGCGCCGCCGCCCGGCCGTGCTCCACGAGCAGCGCGCGTTGCGCCTCGACGTCGCCGGAGGCGGCGGCGTCCGCGAAGTCCACGCGGTGCACCAGCTGTTCGGCGCGTACCTCGCCCCGGGGGCGTACCTCGATCCGCCAGTCCTCGTCGCTGTCCCTGGTCAGGCGGAGGCGCAGCGCGTCGTGCCGGTCGAGCACGGCCTGTACGGCCGCGGTCAGTCGGGGCAGGTCGAGCGCGGCGGGCGTCCGGACCGTCATCGCCTGGTGGAAGCCGTCGACCGGGCCTCCGTGCTCCCGCCACCAGTGCATGATCGGGGTGAGCGGCAGCTCGCCGATGCCCGCGTCCGCGTCCTCGGCGAGGGACTCGGTCGCGGCCTCGGCGATCCGGGCGAGCGCCGCGGGGGTGCGGTGCTCGAACACGTCCGCCACCGTCAGCTCGATCCCGGCCGCCCGGGCCCGGCTGACCAGTTGGATGGAGACGATGCTGTCGCCGCCGAGGTCGAAGAAGCCGTCGTCGGCCCCGACCGTCTCCCGGCCGAGCAGCTCGGCGAAGATCCGGCACAGGGCGGCCTCCCGCTCGGTGGCGGGGCCGCGTCCGGGTTCGCCGCCGAACTCGGGCGCGGGCAGGGCGGCACGGTCCAGCTTGCCGTTCGCGGTGAGCGGCAGCGCGTCCAGGACGGTGAAGGCGGCGGGGACCATGTAGTCCGGCAGCGCGGCCGCGACGTCCTTGCGCAGCACGGCGGGCTCCGGTGGCCGGGCGCCCTCGTCCGGGACCACGTAGGCCACGAGCTGTCTGAGGCCCGGCTGGTCCTCCCGCACGACCACCGCGGCCTGGGCGAGTCCGGGCCGGGCGAGCAGCACGGTCTCGATCTCGCCGGGTTCGACGCGGAAGCCCCGGATCTTGACCTGCTGGTCGGAGCGGCCGACGAACTCCAGCTCACCGTCGCGGTTCCAGCGTACGAGGTCGCCGGTCCGGTACATGCGGGCGCCGGCCGGACCGAACGGGTCGGCGACGAACCGCTCCGCGGTCAGCGCCGGGCGGCCCAGGTAGCCGAGGGCCACTCCGGCGCCGGCGATGCAGAGTTCGCCGGCGACGCCCACCGGCACCGGCCGCAGCCGCTCGTCGAGGACCGCCACGCGGGTGCCCGCGACCGGGCGGCCGATCGGCGGCGCCGTGTCGCCGGACAGCGGACCGCTGAGCGTGGCGGCGATGGTGGTCTCGGTCGGCCCGTAGGCGTTGACGACGGTGCGTCCGGCCGACCAGCGGGCCAGCAGGCCCGGCGAGAGCGCCTCTCCGCCGGAGACAATGCAGCGCAGGCTGGGCAGCTCCCGCTCCGGGAGGGTGCCCAGGAGCGGGGCCGGCAGCATGACGTGGGTGGCGCCGGCGGCTTCGACGGCGTCGGCCAGGCCGTCACCGACCAGTTCCCGGTCCGGGCCGGGAAGGGCGAGCGTGGCCCCGGACAGCAGGGTCATCGCCAGATCGCCGACCGACACGTCGAAGTTGGTCGACACCACCTGGAGCACCCGGCTCCCGCCGTCCAGGCCCAGCCGTTCGACGTGGCTGTGCACGAACGACGCCAGACCGGTGTGCCCGACCAGCACGCCCTTGGGCCGGCCGGTCGACCCGGAGGTGTAGACGACATAGGCGGGGCTGTTCACGGCTGCCGCCGCCGGGGGGTCGGTCGCCGGGCGCGCGGCCACCGAGGCCGCGAACCCCGGCTCGTCCAGGACCCAGGCGGGCACGGCCGGTGCGCCCGGCAGCAGGCCGCGGGACGCCTCGGTGGCCAGCAGGGCGGCCGGTGCCGCGTCAGCGAGCATGAACGCCACGCGCTCGGCCGGATACTCCGGATCCACCGGCAGATGGACGGCGCCCGCCTTGGCCACCGCCAGGAACGCGGCGACCTGGAGCGGGGAGCGCGGGACGGCGACCGCGACGGTCCGGCCCGGGGCGACCCCGCGGGCGATCAGTTCGTGGGCCAGCCGGTTGGCCCGCTGGTTCAGCTCGGCGTAGCTGGTCCGCTCGCCCTCGCACCACAGGGCGGTCGCCCGCGGGGTGCGCGCCGCCTGCGCCTCGAACAGCTCCGCCAGGGTGCCCGCCGGGACCTCGGGCGCGGAGCCGCGCCAGGCGCCGAGCAGCAGCTCCCGCTCGCCGGGGGTCAGCAGGTCGTGCTCGCCGATCGGCCGGTCCGGCTCGGCAAGCAGTCGCTCCAGCAGGGCGACCAGCCGGTCCGCCAGCGACTGGACGGTGCCCTCGGTGAACAGGTCGGTGCTGTACTCGACCACGCCGACGATGCCGTCCGGCCGCCCGTCCGCGTCCACCGTCTCGGCCAGGTTGAACGCCAGGTCGAACTTGGCCACCCGCAGGCCGTGCGGCTGCTGGGCGATGGCCAGGTCGTCGCCGAGGCTCAGCTCGGCGGGCGGGGTGTTCAGCAGGTTGAGCATGACCTGCAGCAGCGGGTGCCGGGACATCGAGCGGGTGGGGGCGAGCACCTCCACGAGCCGTTCGAAGGGCACGTTCTGGTTCTCGAAGGCGGCGACGTCGGTGCGCCGCACCCGCTCCACCAGCGCCCGGAAACTCGGGTCGCCGCTGGTGTCGGTGCGCAGCACCAGGGTGTTGACGAAGAAGCCGACCAGCTCGTCCAGGGCGTCGTCGGTGCGTCCGGCGACCGTGGTGCCCAGCGGGATGTCGCTGCCCGCGCCGATCCGGCCGAGCAGCGCGGCGAGGGCGGCCTGCAGGACCATGAAGGGGCTGGCCCCGGCCGTCCTGGCCAGCTCCGTCAGCGCGCGGTGCACCGGGGGCTCAAGGCGCAGCCGGACCAGTCCGCCCCGGTGGCTGGGCCTGGCCGGGCGCGGCAGATCGGTTGGCAGTGCCAGCTCCTCCGGCATACCGGCCAGTTGCTCGCGCCAGTAGCCCAACTCCGCGGCGAGACGCGAGTCCTGGTCGTCCTCGCTGCCCAGCACGTCGCGCTGCCACAGGGCGTAGTCGGCGTACTGCACGGCGAGCGGAGTCCACTCCGGCGCCCGCCCGGCCGCCCGGGCCCGGTAGGCGTCGGACAGGTCGCGCAGCAGCGGGCCGAGCGACCAGCCGTCGCAGCTGATGTGGTGGACCAGGAACACGAGCACGTGGTCGCGCGGCCCCACGGTGAACAGGTGGGTGCGCACCGGCAGTTCGGCGGCCAGGTCGAAGCCGTGAGCGACGGCCGCGGCGACCGCGGCGTCCAGTTCCCCCGGTGCCACGTCGGCGGTCCGCAGCGGGGGTGTCGCCGTCTTGGGGTCGAGGATCTCCTGGCGGGGAGTGCCGCCGGTCTCGGGGAACGTGGTGCGCAGGCTCTCGTGCCGGGCCACCACGTCGCCGATCGCGGACCGCAGCGCCTCCACGTCGAGGGCGCCGGTGAGCCGCATGGACAGCGGGATGTTGTAGGTGGGGCTCGGGCCCTCCAGACGGTTGAGGAACCACAGGCGGCGCTGGGCGAACGACAGCGGGACGTGCCCGGGCCGCGGCTGCGGCACCACGGTCTGCCGGGCGCCCTCCGCCCCGCCGACCAGCACGGCCAGGCCGGCCACCGTGGGGTTCTCGAAGAAGTCGCGCAGCGGCAGTTCCGCGGCGAACTCGCTGCGGATCCGGCTGACCAGCTTGGTCGCCTGCAGCGAATGCCCGCCGAGCTCGAAGAAGTTCGCCTCGACGTCGACATCCTCGTCGCCCAGCACCTCGGCGAAGATCCGCCGCAGCCCGGCCTCGGTCGCGTCGCGCGGCGCACGGCCACCGGACGAGCCTGTCGGCTCCGGCGCGGGCAGCGCCCTGCGGTCGATCTTCCCGTTGGGCGTCAACGGGAGTGCGGGGAGCACCATGAAGGCCGACGGCACCATGTACTCCGGCAGCCGCGCGGCCACATGCTCCCGCAGCGCCGCCACCGCGGGTGCCGTACGGCCCTCCGCGGCGACCACGTACGCGACCAGGCGCCGCTCGCCGGGCTCGTCCTCCCGGGCCAGTACGGCGGCCTGTGCCACGTCGGCGTGGGCGGCGAGCAGCGACTCGATCTCGCCCGGCTCGATCCGGAAACCGCGGATCTTGACCTGGTCGTCGGCACGGCCGACGAACTCCAGTTCGCCGTCCGGCAGCCAGCGCACCAGGTCGCCGGTCCGGTACATCCGGGAGCCGGGGGGACCGTACGGGTCGGCCGTGAACCGCTCGGCGGTCAGCCCCGGCCGGCCGGCGTAGCCGCGGGCCAGACCGGCGCCGGCCAGGTACGCCTCGCCGGGCGTGCCGACCGGGACCGGCCGCAGCGCCTCGTCGAGGACCAGCACCCGGACGTTCCACAGCGGGCGGCCGATCGGCGGGTTGACGCCCGCGGTGAGCGGTCCGCTGACGGTGGCGCACACGGTCGCCTCGGTCGGGCCGTAGGCGTTGAGCAGCCGCCGGCCGTCCGCCCAGCGGGCGATCAGGTCGGGTGTGGACGCCTCACCCGCGACGATCACGTTCATGCCGTCCGGGAGCGCGCCCCGCGGCAGCACGGCGAGCGCGGCCGGCGGGATGTTGGCGTGCGTCACGCGTTCCCGGGCCAGCAGCGCGGCCAGCGGCTCGCCGACGGCCAGGTCGTCGGCGGGGGCCATCACCAGGGTGCCGCCGACCAGCAGCGGCGCGAGCACCTCCCAGATGGCGGCGTCGAAGCTGGAGGAGGCGAACTGGAGCATCCGGCTGCTCGCGTCGAGCTCGAACTGCTCGCGGATCGCGCCGAATCCGCCGATGCCCTCGTGCGGGACCACCACGCCCTTGGGCGTGCCGGTGGAGCCGGAGGTGTAGATCATGTAGGCGGCGTTGGCGGGGGAGGCCGTGCGGCCCGTGTCCGGTGCGGTGTCCGGCAGCGCGGCGAGTTCGGCGCGCACACCGGCGTCGTCCAGCAGCACCCGAGGGACGCCGGACGCGGGCAGCCCGGCGGCGGCCGGTTGCTCGGTCAGCAGTACGGCGGGCCGGGCGTCGGCGAGCATGAAGGCGATCCGCTCGGCCGGATAGGCCGGGTCGACCGGCAGGTACACCCCACCCGCCTTGACCACCGCCAGCAGGGCGACCACCGACCGAGGCGTGCGCGGCAGCGCGACCGCCACCACGTCCTCGGGGCCGATGCCCCTGCGGACCAGCAGGTGCGCGAGACGGTCGGACTCGGCGTCCAGGCGCGCGTAGCTCAGCTCCGTGCCGTCGTAACGGAGCGCCACCGAGTCCGGGGTGGCGGCGGCCTGACGGCCGAACAGCTCCGCGACCGTGCCGCGGGGCACGTCGCGCGCGGTCGCGTTGAAGTCGTGCAGCACCTGCTGCCGCTCCGCCGGGGAGAGCACCTCGAGCCGGCTGATCGGCAGGTCGGGGTCGGCGCACGCGGCGTCCAGCAGGCGCAGCAGCCGGCCGGCCATGCGCGAGACGGTCTCCGGGTCGAACAGGTCGTCGCTGTACTCGACCAGGCCGGTCATGCCGAGCGGCGCGCCCCGCTCGTCGTAGCGTTCGCGCAGGCTGAAGGCCAGGTCGAACTTGGCGGCGCCGATGCCGACCCCCTGCGCGCCGATCTCCAGGCCGGGCAGGCCGATCTCGACGTCGGCGGTGTTCTGCAGGTTCAGCCACACCTGGAAGAGCGGGTGGCGGCCGAGCGAGCGTTCGGGGTTGAGCACCTCCACCAGCCGCTCGAAGGGCACCTCCTGGTGGGCGTAGGCGGCGAGGTTGTTCTCGCGGACCCGGTCGAGCAGCGCGGTGAAGGCCGGGTCGCCGCCGGTGTCGGTGCGCAGCACCAGGGTGTTGACGAAGAAGCCGACCAGGTCGTCCAGCGCCTCGTCGTCGCGGCCGGCGACCGGGGTCCCCAGCGGGATGTCGGTGCCCGCGCCGAGCCGGGTCAGCAGCGCGGTGAGCGCGGCCTGGCCGACCATGAACAGGCTGGTCCTGGTCCGCCGGGCCAACCGCGCCATCCGCTCGTGCAGTTCGGCCGGGACCGCGAAGGGAACCGTGGATCCCCTGTGGCTGGCCACCGCGGGCCTCGGCCGGTCGGCGGGCAGCCGCAGCTCGTCCGGCAGACCGGTCAACGAGGCCCGCCAGAACTCCAGTTGCCGGGCGATCTCACTGTCCGGCGCGGTCTCGCTGCCCAGCACGTCGCGCTGCCACAGCGTGTAGTCCGCGTACTGGACCGGCAGCGGCGCCCAGCCGGGCGGGCGGCCCGCCAGCCGGGCGCCGTACGCCTCGGCCAGGTCGCGCGCCATCGGCGCCATGGACAGACCGTCGCCCGCGATGTGGTGCATCACGAGGAGCAGCACGTGCCGGTCCGCGCCGAGCCGGAACAGGTGGGCCCGCAACGGCAGTTCACCGGCCAGGTCGAAGCCGCGGAAGGCGGCCTCCTCCAGGGCGGCGTCCAGACCGGCCTCTTCGGCCTCGGTGACGGTGAAGACCGGGGCGGCCTGCCCGGCCGGGGCGACCGACTGGCGGGGAACGCCGTCGACCTCGGGGAACGTGGTGCGCAGGCTCTCGTGGCGGGCCACCACGTCACCGAGCGCGGCCTTGAGCGCGGGCACGTCCAGCGCGCCGGTCAGCCGGGCGGCCAGCGGCAGGTTGTACGTGGAGCTCGGGCCCTCGAGGCGGTTGAGGAACCACAGCCGGCGCTGAGCGAACGACAGCGGGACCAGGTCCGTGCGGGGCATCGCGCGGACCGCGGGGCGCGCGCCCGCCGCGCCGGACGCCTTGCCGGCCAGGCCCGCCACGGTCGGGGACTCGAAGACGTCCCGTACGGCCAGTTCCACGCCCAGCGTGGAACGGATCCGGCCGACCAGCCTGGTCGCCAGCAGCGAGTGGCCGCCGAGGGCGAAGAAGTCGTCTTCGACGCCGACCGATCCGACGCCGAGCACCTCGGCGAACAGACCGCACAGGATCTCCTCCCGCGGGCCGCGCGGGGCACGGCCCGCGGGCGCCTCGGCCTCGGGCGTCGGCAGCGCGGCCCGGTCCAGCTTGCCGCTGGGCGTCAGCGGGAACGCGTCCATGAACACGAACGCCCCCGGCACCATGTGGTCCGGCAGCGCGGCCGCGACGTGCGCGCGCAGCTCCGCCCGCCCGATCGCGCCGGCCACCGGCACCACGTAGCCGACCAGGCGGCGGCCGCCCCGCTCGTCGTCCCGTGCGACCACGGCGGCCCGCGCCACCTCCGGGTGGGTGCGCAGCACGGCCTCGATCTCGCCCGGCTCGATCCGGAAGCCGCGGATCTTCACCTGCTGGTCCGCGCGGCCGGCGTACTCCAGCTCACCGTCGCGGTTCCAGCGCACCAGGTCGCCGGTGCGGTACATGCGGGTGCCGGGCGGCCCGAACGGGTCGGCGGTGAACCGCTCGGCGGTCAGACCGGGACGGTCGTGGTAGCCGCGGGCCAACTGCGCGCCCGCGATGTAGAGTTCGCCGCCGACTCCGTCCGGCACCGGCCGCAGGGCCGCGTCCAGCACGTACACCTGGGTGTTCCACACCGGACGTCCGATCGGCGCGCCGGTCCGGGGCCAGGCCGACCGGTCCGCGGGCAGGGTGTGCGCGGTGACCACGTGGGTCTCGGACGGGCCGTAGTGGTTGTGCAGCACGCGCTCCGGGTGCGCGCCGCACAGCTCGCGCACCCGGTCGCCCAGCACCAGCGCCTCACCGGCCTGCGCGATGTGCCGCAGGTCCGGAAGGCCGGTGCCGTGCTCGGCGACGGCCTCGCCGAGGGCGTCCAGCATCATGGTGGGCGCGTACAGCTCGGTGACCTTCCGCTCCCGCAGCCAGGTCGCGAACCTCACCGGGTCGCGCCGGGTCTCCTCGTCGGGCACCACCAGCGTCCTGCCGTCGAGCAGGGCCGACAGGATCTCCTGGGCCGAGACGTCGAAGCTGATCGCGGTGAACTGGGCGGTCCGGGCACCGGGTTCGGCGGGGACGGCCGCGGAGTGCCAGGACAGCAGGTTGACCAGCGCGCCGCCGGGCATCACCACGCCCTTGGGGCGGCCGGTCGAGCCGGACGTGTAGATCAGGTAGGCGGGATGCCGCGGCAGCAGCGGCCCGGTCCGCTCGTCGTCGCCGGGGTCGGTGTCCGGCAGCGCGGCCAGTTCGGCCAGTACGGCCGGGTCGTCCAGTGCCAGCGTCGGCGCGGCGGGCAGCCGGCCGGCGGCTCCGGTGGCCGTCAGCAGCACCCGTGGAGCGGCGTCGGCCAGCATGAAGGCGATCCGCTCGGCCGGGTACTCCGGGTCGACCGGCAGATAGCCCGCGCCGGACTTGAGCACGGCCAGCAGGCCCACGGCCAGCTCCGCCGAGCGGGGCAGGGCAAGGCCCACGATGTCCTCGGGGCCGATGCCGCGGCCGATCAGCAGCCGGGCGAGCCGGTTGGCCCGCGCGTTCAGCTCGGCGTAGGTCAGCTCCTCGTCACCGCACACCAGCGCGGGAGCGGCGGGGTGCCGGGCGACCCCGGCCTGGAACAGCCCGGGCAGCGAGGCGGCGGGCACCTCGTGTTCGGTGGCGTTGCGGGTGACCAGCAGTTCGTGGCGGGCGACCGGGTCCAGTACGTCGACCTTGCTCACCGGGCGGGCCGGTTCGGCGACGACGCCCTCCAGCACCCGTACGAAGGCCGCCGCGATGCGCTCCGCCGTCGGCCCGTCGAACAGGTCCGCGCTGTACTCCACGAAGCCCTCGACGCCGCCGGGACGCCCGTCGGCGGTGTAGCTCTCGCGCAGGCTGAACAGCAGGTCGAACTTGGACACCCCGGTGTCGACGCGCTGGGTGCCGACCCGGACGCCCGGCAGCCGGAACGGCGCGGTCGGGTTGTTGTGCAAGGTGAGCATCACCTGGAACAGCGGGTGCCGGGACATCGAACGGCCCGGGTTCAGCACCTCCACCAGCCGCTCGAACGGCACCTCCTGGTGGGCGTAGGCGGCCAGGTCGGCCTCCCGGACCCGGCCAAGGAGGTCCCGGAAGCCGGGGTCCCCGGACAGGTCGGTGCGCAGCACCAGGGTGTTGATGAAGAAGCCGACCAGGTCGTCCAGCGACTCGTCGCCTCGCCCGGCGATCGGTGTGCCGAGCGGGATGTCCGATCCGGCGCCCAGCCGGTGCAGCAGCACCGACAGACCCGCCTGCAACGTCATGAACACGCTGGCCTGGCAGCTGCGGGACAGCGCGACCAGGCGCTGGTGGACCTCCCGGTTGATCCGGAAGTCCACCGTGCCGCCCCGGTAGGAGGGGGTCGCGGGACGCGGCCGGTCGGCCGGCAGGTTCAGCTCGTCCGGCAGGCCGGCCAGCGTCTCGCGCCAGAAGGCCAGTTGACGCGAGACCGCGCTGTCCGGGTCGTCCTCGCTGCCGAGCACGTCACGCTGCCACAGGGCGAAGTCCGCGTACTGCACGGGAAGCGGCTCGAACGACGGCTCCCCGCCCTCGCGCCGCGCTCCGTACGCGGCGGACAGGTCGCGGCCGTACGGCACGGCCGACCACTCGTCCATCACGATGTGGTGCATCACCACCAGCAGCACGTGCTCCTCGTCGCCCAGCCGCAGCAGCCGCGCCCGTACCGGCGGCTCGGCGGTCAGGTCGAAGCCCTCGCCCGCGGCCCCGGCCAGCGCCGCGTCGAGACCGGCCGCGTCGACGTCGCTCACCCGCAGCTCCGGGACGGTGTCCACCACGACCTGGCAGGGCGTGCCGTCACGGTCCGGGAAGACCGTGCGCAGGCACTCGTGCCGCCGCGCCACGTCGGCCAGCGCCGCGCGCAGCGCCGCCACGTCCAGCGGGCCGGTCAGCCGGGCCGCCATCGGCACGTTGTACGCCGGGCTCGGCCCCTCGAACCGGTTGAGGAACCACAACCTGGTCTGCTGCAGCGACAGCGGGACGTCGGCCGGGCGCGGCACCGGCTCGAGCCGCCGGGTCACCGGGCCTTCCGAGGTGAGCAGTCGGGCGAGCGCGGCCACGGTCGGCGACTCGAACAGGCTGCGCAGCGAGAGCCGCACGCCGAACACCGAGCGGATCCGGGTGACCAGGCGGGTCGCCAGCAGGGAGTGGCCGCCGAGCTCGAAGAAGCTGTCGTCGATGCCGACGACGGACGCGCCGAGGATCTCGGCGAACAGCCCGCACAGGATCTCCTCCTGCGGGGTGCGCGGTGCGCGCCCGGAGGCCACCCCGGAGAAGTCCGGGGCGGGCAGGGCCCGCCGGTCCAGCTTCCCGTTGGGCGTCACCGGGAGCTCGTCGAGCGTCACGAACGCCGCGGGCACCATGTGGGCCGGCAGCGCGTCCGAGACGGCGGCGCGCACGGCGGCCACCGTCGGCGCGGCGGCACCGGCCTCCGGAACCAGGTAGGCGACCAGCCGGTGGTCTCCCGGCCGGTCCTCGCGGACGATCACACTGGCCTGGGCGACGCCGTCCCGGGCCAGCAGCACCGACTCGATCTCGCCCGGCTCGATGCGGAAGCCGTGGAGTTTCACCTGGCTGTCGGCGCGCCCCTGGAAGACGAGTCGGCCGTCCTGGTCCCAGGTGGCGATGTCTCCGGTGCGGTACATACGGGCGCCGGGGCCTTCGAAGGGGCTGGCGACGAAGCGTTCGGCGGTGAGCGCGGGACGGCCGAGGTAGCCGCGGGCGAGGCCGGCCCCGGAGAGGTAGAGCTCGCCGGGGACACCGGGCAGGACCGGGCGCAGCGCGGAGTCGAGGAGGTAGACGCGGGCGCCGGTGATGGGGCCGCCGATGGGCGGCACGACCTCTCCGGCGAGCGGGGCGCTCATGGTGGCGCACACGGTGGTCTCGGAGGGACCGTAGGCGTTGATCATGCGGCGGCCCGCGGACCAGCGGCCGACGAGTTCGGGCGCGGTGGCCTCCCCGGCGACCACGAGGGTGATGCCCTCGGGCAGGGCGTCCCGGTCGAGGACGGCGAGGGCGGCCGGGGGGATGGTGGCGTGCGTGACGCGCTGCTCGGCGACGAGTTCGGCCAGCGGCGGGCCGGGGCGGAGCCGTTCGGCGGGCGCCAGGACGAGGGCCGCGCCGGTGAGCAGGCCCATGGCCAGCTCCCAGAAGGCGGCGTCGAAGCTGAGGGAGGCGAACTGCAGGACGCGGCTGCCGGGGCCGACGTCGAAGCGTTCGGTCTGGGCGGCGACGAGGGAGGCGATGCCGCGGTGGGTGACGACGACACCCTTGGGCCTGCCGGTGGATCCGGAGGTGTAGATGAGGTAGGCGGGGTGATCGGCCGTCAAGTCCGACGCGGGGGCGTGGTCGCCGGGCGCGGCGGCGACGCGTGCGGCGGTGCCGGGGTCGTCAAGGGCGACGAGGAGCCGGTCGCCGGCCGGCAGGGTGGCGGCGAGAGCGGTGGTGGTGAGGACGACGCCGGGCCGCGCGTCGGCGAGCATGTGGGCGATGCGCTCGGCCGGGTAGTCCGGGTCCACCGGCAGATACGCGGCGCCGGCCTTGTGGACGGCGAGCACGGCGACGGCGAGGTCCGCGGACCGGGGGAGGGCCAGGGCGACGTACTGCTCGGGTCCGACCCCGGCCGAGACGAGATGGTGGGCCAGCCGGTTGGCACGGCCGTCCAGCTCGGCGTAGGTCAGCGTCGTGTCCTCGAAGACCACGGCCGGGTCCCGCGGGGCCAGGGCGACCCGCTCGGCGAACAGCTCCGGCAGGGTCCTCGGCCGCTCGCCTCCCGTGTCGTTGCGCCGGACCAGGACCTCCTCGCGCTCCTTTGCGCCGAGCACGTCCAGCCGGCCGACGGGGCATTCCGGGTCCCGTACCACCGCCTCCAGCATCCGCACCAGCCGGGCGCCGATCTCCTCCACGTCCGCCGGCCGGAAGACGTCCGGCCGGTAGCCGAACCGGATCCGCAGCGTCTCGCCGGGCAGGGCGGCCACGCTCAGCGGGTAGTGGTTGGCGTCCGCGCCGTGCGCGCCGACGATCGTCAGTCCGGCCAGCTCGCGGAACCCCTTCTCGTCGAAGGGGTAGTTCTCGGTGACGGTGATGGTGTCGAACAGTTCCCCGGACGCGCCGGCCAGGGCGTGCACATCGGGCAGGTTCAGATGCTGGTGGGACATCAGCCCGGCCTGCCGGCGCTGGAACCGGGCCAGCATCTCGCCCACCGGCTCCGACGGGTCGAGCCGCACCCGCACCGGCAGGGTGTTGATGAACAGGCCGACGATGTTCTCCACACCGGGGAGGTCCGCCGGACGTCCGGAGACGGTGCCTCCGAACACCACGTCGGTGCGGCCGGTCAGCCGGCTCAGGACCAGCGCCCAGGCGCCCTGGAAGACCGTGTTGAGGGTCAGGTCCCGTCCGCGGGCCGCCGCGGTCAGCTCGCGGCTCAGCTCCGCCGGAACCTCCACCAGCAGGCGCTCGGGAGCGACCGGGGTGCGCAGCCGGTCGTCGGACACCAGCCGCGTCGGCTCCTCGACGCCGCTCAGCACCGTCCGCCACGCCTCCTCCGCCGCGGGCCGGTCCTGGCGGGCCAGCCAGGCGAGGTAGTCGCGGTAGGGCGTCACCGGCGGCAGCGCCGACTCCTCGCCCCCGGCGGCGTAGAGCGTGAACAGGTCCGTCATCAGCCGGCCCACCGACCAGCCGTCCAGCAGGATGTGGTGGTGCGCCATGACGAGCCGGTGGGCGCGCTCGCCGTGATGGATCAGCGTGAAGTGCAGCAGTGGCGGCCGCGCCAGGTCGAAGGTGCGCTCCGACGCGGCCGCGGTCAGCTCCCGCAGCCGCTCCGCCTGCTCCTGGCCGGGCAGACCACGCAGGTCGAACTCCTCCAGGGGCAGCGGGACTTCCCGCGGGATGAGCTGCACCGGGCGGCTGAGCCGCTCGTAGCGGAAGGCGGCCCGCAGATTGGGGTGCCGGCGCAGCAGGCCCGCCACCGACTCCCGCAACGCGCCGGAGTCCAGCTCGCCTTCGAGGTCCAGGCAGAGCCGCGCCGTGTAGATGTCCAGCGAACGCTCGTGGTAGACGGTGTGGAAGAGCAGGCCTTCCTGGAGGGGCGAGAGCGGAAGGACGTCCTGGAACCCCGGCTTCGTCATGAGGAGAAGTACCTTCCGTCAGCTTCCAGCACGTCGATGTCGCCTTGGTCGAGACCGGTCAGGGAGAGGTCGGAGGGGGTGTGACCGCCCGCGTCCGCGGCCTCGCAGCGGGTGGTGATGGCTTCCAGCGCGCCGAACCAGTCGTCGACCAGTTCGCGTACGGCCGCCTCGCCGAACAGCTCGCCCGGCCAGGCACAGGTCACGGTCAGGCACGGTCCTTCGGGACCGTCGACGACCGAGGTGGTCAGCTCCAGCGCGTGCCCGGCCCGCGGCGCACGCTCGGTGGGTCCGGCGCACACCGGCCACTCGGCGGGCGCGGCCTCGCCCAATCGGCCGAGGTGGGTGAAGCCGATGTCCGGCGGGGGAAGTTGGGCCAGTACAGGGGCGGTACGGGGGTTGAGGTAGCGCAGCATGCCGTGGCCGACACCGCCGTCCGGCACCGCGCGCAGCTGCTCCTTGACCGCCTTGACGGCGTTGCCCACGGCCATGCCGCCCGCGGTCAGCTCCGACCGGTCGACGGCACCGGCGTCCAGGCGCACCGGGTACGCGGTGGCGAACCGGCCCAGGGTGCGGGAGAGGTCCTGGCCTTCGGCGAACGGCTCGCGCCCGTCACGCTCCAGGTCCACCAGCACGCTCGTGCCGCCGAGGTGGTCCCGCAGGTGCCGGCGCCGCCAGTGCGGGACGGCCAGCGCCAGCGCGGTGAGCAGCACGTCGTCCACGGCGCAGTGGAACGCGGCGGGCACCCGGTCGAGCAGCGGTCCGGTCCTCCCCGCCGGCAGCGTGCGGTGCAGCGTGCCCGTGGCGCCGGGCGCGTCCGGGCCGGGGTCCGACGGCCGGCGGGTGAGCCGGGGTTCCGCGGTGGTGAGCGTCGCCTTCCACCAGTCGAGTTCGCTCTCGCGCTCCGGGTCCTGCGCCGCGGCCACGAGTTGCTGCGCCCAGCGGCGGTAGGACGTGCCGGCCGGGCGTGGGGCGTCCTGGCTCTCGCCGGTCACCACGCGCAGGCAGGCGGCCAGTTCGGTGCGCAGGACGCGCCAGGACACGGCGTCCACGGCCAGCCGGTGCAGCACCACCAGCAGCCGGCCCCGCCGCCCGGGTCCGGTGTCGAACCAGACGAACCGTGCGACGTCGCCGGTCTCCGGGTCGAGGCGGCGGGCCGCCCGCCCGGTGTGCTCGCGCACCGCGGTGGCCAACCCGTCCCCGTCGCGTCCGGCGACCGCCACGCGGGTGACCCACCGGGCGGCGTCCACCGAGCCGGAGGGCCGCACCTGAAGGCTCCAGCGGGCGCCGTCGTCGCCGTCCCCGCCCGCCTCGTGGCGGTCCAGCAGCAGCCGGAGCGCGTCGTGCCGGTCGACGAGCATGGCCACCAGCTCACGCAGCCGGTCGTCACCGAGATCGGCCGGGGCGTCCAGCAGCAGCGACTGGTGGTACGCCCGGACCGGGCCGCCCCGCTCCCGCAGCGCGTGCGCGGCCGGCGGCAGCGGGACACCGCCGACGCCGGCGTCGGGCGACTCGGCGACGAGATCGGGGACGTCGGTCGCCACGGACGCGAGCCCTTCGACGGTCCGGTGGACGAACACGTCCTCCGGCTTGATCCTCAGTCCCCGCGCCCGGGCGCGGCCGACCAGCCGGATCGAGACGATGCTGTCGCCGCCGAGGTCGAAGAAGCTGTCCCGGATGCCCACCGAGGGCAGGCGGAGAACCTCGGCGAACACCTCGCACAGTGCTTCCTCGCGCGGTGTGCGCGGCTGCTCGTCGCCGACGAGCACGGCGAAGTCCGGGGCGGGCAGCAGCTTGCGGTCCACCTTGCCGTTCGGGGTGAGCGGCAGGGTGTCGAGGGCGACGAACGCGGCCGGGACCATGTAGTCCGGCAGGACGCGAGCCGCGTGCTCCCGCATCCCGGCCGTGGCCGGCACCTCCTGGCCGGGCGCCGCGACCAGATAGGCCACCAGGCGCCTGTTCCCCTCGCCGTCCGCCCGGGCCACGACGGTGGCCTGGGCCAGCGCCGGGTGGGCGGCGAGCACGGCCTCGATCTCGCCCGGTTCGATACGGAAACCGCGCACCTTGACCTGGTCGTCGGCCCGTCCGACGAACTCCAGCTCGCCCGCGGTGTTCCAGCGGGCGATGTCGCCGGTGCGGTACATCCGGGTGCCGGCCGAGCCGAACGGGTCCGCCACGAACCGCTCGCTGGTCAGCCCCGGCCTGCCCAGGTAGCCGCGGACCACGCCGTCACCGGCGAGATACAGATCGCCCGCCACCCCGGCCGGGACCGGCGCGAGCCGGTCGTCCAGCACGTACACCCGGGTGTTCGCGATCGGCCGGCCGATCACCGGCGCGCCGGGCCTGCCGTCCAGTTCGGCGGTGGTGGACCACACCGTGGTCTCGGTGGGGCCGTACAAGTTGCGTACGCCGGCGGACAGTTCGCGCAGACGCGCGGCCAGCCCCGCGGGCAGCGCCTCGCCGCCGACCAGGACCCGCAGCCCGGCGAGGGCGTCCGGGTGTCCGGACACCAGCGTCTGCCACAGCGTCGGGGTCGCCTGGACCACGGTGGCACCCGTGCCGGTGATCAGCCCGGCCAGCCCGTCGACGTCGCGCACCTGCTCGGTGGTCGCGAGCACCAGCCGGGCCCCGGCGACCAGGGGGACGTACAGCTCGAGACCGGCGATGTCGAAGGCGACGGTGGTGACCGCCACCAGGACGTCCGCCTCGGTGACCGGCAGCCGCTCGCGCATGTCCCGCACGAAGTTGGCGATGTTCGCCCGGGTGACCACCACACCCTTGGGGCGGCCGGTGGACCCGGAGGTGTAGATCACGTACGCCGGGTGGTCGCCGTGCGCCGTGCCGGGCAGGTCGGTTTCCGGCACGGCGGCGATCCGTGCCCGCAGCGCCGGGTCGTCGACCGCGACCGTCTCCGCCCCCGCCGGTACGGGCAGTTCGCGGGCGAGTCCGGAGGTCGTCAGCACCAGGGCGGGCGAGCCGTCGGTGAGGATGTGGCGCACCCGTTCGGCCGGGTAGGCCGGGTCGAGGGGGATGTAGGCCGCTCCGGACTTGAGCACCGCCAGCAGCGCCACCACCAGGTCCGTTCCGCGCGGCAGGCTCACCGCGACCCGCACCTCGGGACCGGCGCCGCGGCCGGCCAGGTACCGGGCCAGCCGGTTCGCCCCGGTGTTCAGTTCGGCGTAGGTGATCTCACCGTCGGTCGAGACCACCGCGACCCGGTCCGGTGTGCGGGCGGCCGCCGCCTCGATCGCCTCCGTCAGCGACCGCGGGCCGAAGCCGGTGCTCGTGGCGTTCCAGTCGTCCAGCAGCAGGGTGCGCTCGGCCGGGGTCAGGACGTCCACGTCGCCGACGGGCCGGTCGGGCTCGGCGCACAGCCGTTCCATCAGGTGCGCGAACCGTCCGGCCAGCCCCACCACCGTGTCGTGGTCGAACAGGTCCGTGCTGTACTCGGCGACCGCGTCGATCCCGGCGGGCGCGTGGTCGTCGTCGAACAGCTCGCGCAGGTTGACGTTGAGGTCGAACTTGGCCGTGTTCAGGTCGAGCATCCGGCGCCGCGCGGACACCCCGGGCAGGTCGTAGCCGGCCTCGGGGTTGTTGTGGAGGCTGACCATCACCTGGAACAGCGGGTGGCGGGCCATGACCCGCTCGGGGTTCAGCAGGTCGACCAGCCGCTCGAAGGGCACGTCCTGGTGGGCGTACGCGGCCAGGTCCGTCTCCCGTACCCGGTCCAGGAGTTCGGTGAAGGTGGGGTCGCCGGACAGGTCGGTGCGCAGCACCAGCGTGTTGACGAAGAAGCCCACCAGCTCGTCCAGGGCCTCGTCGGTGCGGCCCGCGATCGGCGTGCCCAGGGGGATGTCGGTGCCCGCGCCCATGCGGTGCAGCAGCACCGAAAGGCCCGCCTGGACGACCATGAACATGCTGACCCCGCGACGGCGGGCGAGGGCCGCCAGGTCCCGGTGCAGCCGCGGCTCCAGCCGGAACGTGACCCAGCCACCGCGGTACGAGGGGGTCGCCGGCCGCGGCCGGTCCACCGGCAGGCTCAGCTCGTCCGGCAGCCCGGCCAGCGCCTCGCGCCAGTACGCCGCCTGCCGCGCGGCCACGCTGTCCGGGTCGTCCTCGTCGCCCAGCACCGCGTGCTGCCAGAGCATGTAGTCCGGGTACTGCACCGGCAGCGGCGTCCACTTCGGTGCCGCGCCGGCGCGCCGGGCGGCGTAGGCGGTGGCGAGGTCCCGGCCGAACGGCCCGGTCGACCAGCCGTCGACGACGATGTGGTGCATCACCACCACGAACACCGACTCCCGCTCGCCGACCCGCAACAGGGCAGCCCGCAGCGGCAGTTCGACCGTCAGATCGAAGCCCCGGCCGGCGATGCGCCGCAACTCCCCGTCCAGTTCGCGCGCCGCGACGTCGAGCACGGTGAACTCCGGTGCGGCGACCGACGGGTCGAGCACCACCTGATACGGGCTGCCGTCCCGCTCGGGGAAGATGGTGCGCAGCGACTCGTGGCGGGCGACGACGTCGGCGAGCGCGGAGCGCAGCGCCAGGACGTCCACCGGACCCTCCAGGTCCAGTGCGACCGGCAGGTTGTAGGTGGCGCCGTGGCCTTCGAGGCGGTTCAGGAACCACAGCCGCCGCTGGCCGTGGGACAGCGGCAGGTGCGCCGGCCGCTGTGCGGCGCGCAGCGCCTGCCGTCCCTGCGGCGCGCCGCGCAGCGATCCGGCCAGGGCGGCGACGGTCGGGCTCTCGAACAGCGCGCGGATCGGCAGTTCCGTGCCGAAGGCCGAACGGATCCTGCTGACCAGCCGGGTGGCCAGCAGGGAGTGGCCGCCCAGGTCGAAGAAGTTGTCGTCGACGCCGACCGCGGGCACGTTCAGGATCTGCGCGAACAAAGCGCACAGCAGCTCTTCCTGCGGTGTGCGCGGCGCGCGGCCGGCGCTGGCGGTGGGGGAGTGGTCCGGTGCGGGCAGGGCCCGTCGGTCGACCTTGCCGTTGGGGCTGAGCGGCAGCTCGTCCAGGACCACGAAGGCCGCGGGCACCATGTAGTCCGGCAGGTCCCCGGCCACCTCGCGGGCGACCTCGGCCCGGTCCAGCGGGCCGTCCGGCACCAGGTAGGCGACGAGGCGCTGGTCGCCCGGCAGATCCTCCCGCAGTACGACGGCGGCCTGGGCGACGCCCGCACGGCGCAGCAGCGCGTTCTCGATCTCGCCGATCTCCACCCGGAAGCCGCGGATCTTGACCTGGTCGTCGACGCGCCGCAGGAAGTACAGCTCGCCGTCCGGCCTCCACTTGACGATGTCGCCGGTCCGGTACATGCGGGAGCCGGGCGGGCCGAACGGGTTCGGCGCGAACCGCTCGGCGGTCAGCGTCGGCCGGTGCAGATAGCCGCGCGCGATGCCCTCGCCCGCTACGTACAGCTCACCGGCCACGCCCATGGGCACCGGCCGCAGGGACGCGTCCAGCACGTACAGCCAGGTGTTGGGCATGGGACGGCCGATCGGCAGCGGGCCGCTGCCCACCGGTTCGCCCGCCCTGATCACGTGCTGGGTGCAGTTGACGGTGGTCTCGGTGGGCCCGTAGCCGTTGTAGATGTGCGCCTCGGGGTGGCGCGTACGCCACTCGGTCAGCGTCTCGCCGAGCAGCAGCTCTCCGCCCAGCATCAGTTCGCGGCTGGGGGAGAACGCGTCGGGCAGTGCCTCGAGGAGCGGCAGATGGCTCGGGGTGGCCTTGAGGAACGTGCACGGCGTCCGCTCCAGGTCCGCCAGGGTCCGCGGGTCGCCGTCGTCCAGGGTGGCCAGGATCACCGTGCCGCCGACGGACAGCGTCGTGTAGAGCGCGGTCACCGTCAGGTCGAAGGAGATCGGGCTGTGCAGCACCGCGGCGCCCGCGGCACTCGGGTAGCCCGACGTGCTCCAGCGCAAGTAGTCGCTCAGGCAGTGCTGTTCGGTCAGCACCCCCTTGGGGCGCCCCGTGGATCCGGAGGTGTAGATGACGTACGCGGAGTGGTGCGGGTGGACCGGGTGCAGCCGGTCGGCGTCGGTCGGATCCGTCACGGGCCGGCCGGCCACGGCCTCGGCGGTGTCCGGATCGTCCAGCAGCAGCCGCGGCAGGCCGTCGGAGTGCGGCAGGCCCGCGCCGATGGCTCCGTCGGTGAGCAGCAGCATGGCCGAGGCGTCCTCGATCATGAACTCGACACGCTCCGGCGGGTAGTCCGGGTCGAGCGGGAGGTAGGCGGCGCCCGCCTTCAGGACGGCCACCAGGGCGGTCACCAGCTGAGGGGTGCGCGGCAGGGCGACCGCGACCCAGTCCTCCGCCCCGACACCGCGCGCGATCAGGTGGTGGGCCAACCGGTTGGCGCGCGCGTTGAGTTCGCGGTAGGTCACCTGTTCGTCCCGGCAGACCAGGGCGACGGCGTCCGGAGTCGTCGCCACCTGCCGCTCGAACCGTTCGACGAACGTCGGCGGGACCTCCGCGCGGATCTCGCCCACTCCGAGGGCGAGGACGCGGTGGCGGTCGGCCTCGCCCAGCAGGTCCAACTCGCTGACCCGCTGCGCCGGGTCGGCCGCGACCGACTCCAGCAGGCGGCTCAGCCGGGCGGAGACGTCCTCGGCGGTGGCACGGTCGTACAGGTCGCCGCTGTAGTTGAGCAGGCCGGTGATTCCGGCCGGGGCGCCGTCGTCGGCGTACCGGTCGCGCACGGAGAACGACAGGTCGAACTTGGCGACCTCGGTGTTCACCGGGTGCAGTCGGGTGCGCACCCCGGGGAAGCCCAGCTCCATCTCGGGGGTGTTCTCGAAGTTCAGCAGCACCTGGAACAGCGGGTGCCGGGAGAGAGAGCGTTCCGGCCTGAGCGTCTCCACCAGCAGCTCGAACGGCACCTCCTGGTGGGCGTACGCGGACAGGTCCGCCTCGCGCACCCGGCCGAGGAGCTGCCGGAAGGTCGGGTCGCCGCTCAGGTCGTTGCGCAGGACCAGGGTGTTGACGAAGAAGCCGATCAGGTCGACCAGCGACTCGTCGTTGCGCCCGGCGACCGAGGTGCCGATGGGAATGTCCGTGCCGCCGCCCAGCCGGTTCAGCAGCGCGGCGAGCGCGGCCTGCATCACCATGAACAGGCTGGCGCCGCTGCCGCGGGCGATCTCAAGGAGCCGTGCGTGCACCTCGGGCCCGACGGTGATCGGCACGAATCCGCCGTCGTGGCTGGGGGCCGCCGGGCGGGGCCGGTCGGCCGGCAGGTCCAGTTGGTCCGGCAGACCGGCCAGCGTGTCCTTCCAGTAGCCGATCTGCCGTGCCAGCACGCTGTCCGGGTCGGCGAGGTCGCCGAGGACCTCCCGCTGCCACAGCGTGTAGTCGGCGTACTGCACGGGCAGCGGCGCCCACTGGGGGGCGCGCGCCGAACGCCGTTCGGCGTAGGCGGTGGACAGGTCGCCCACCAGCGACGCGAACGACCAGCCGTCGGCGACGATGTGGTGCACCAGGACCAGGAACACCTGCTCGGTGGGGCTGAGCACGAACAGCTGGGCCCGGACGGGCAGTTCGTTCTCCAGGTCGAAACCGCGGCGGGCGGCCGCGGTCAGCGCCGTGTCCAGTTCCGGCTCGGCCAGCTCGGTCACCGGGATGCTCAGGCGTGCCTCCCGCTCCGGTACGACGCACTGGACCGGTACGCCGTCGTGGTCGCGGAAGACCGTGCGCAGGCTCTCGTGCCGGGCCATGACGTCGTGCAGGGCCTGGTGGAGGGCGTCGCGGTCGATCCGGCCGGTGAAGCGCAGCGAGACACCGAGGTTGTAGGTGGGGCTCGGGCCCTCCAGACGGTTGAGGAACCACAGCCGCTGCTGGGTGAACGACACCGGCAGCCGGTCCGGGCGCGGCATCGGGACCGCCCGGGGCCTGGCCGTACCGGCCCGCTCGACCAGTTCCGCCAGCTGCGCCACCGTGGGCGCCTCGAACAGGTCACGTACCGCGAGATCGACGCCGAGCACCGACTGGATCCTGATGATCAGCCGGTTGGCGATGAGCGAATGCCCGCCGAGGTCGAAGAAGCTGTCGTCGACGCCGACCGAGGACAGCTCCAGGATCTCCGCGAACAGACCGCAGAGCACCTGCTCCTGCGGGGTGCGCGGCTGCCGGCCGCCTCGCCCGCCGGCGAACCGCGGCGCGGGCAGGGCGCCGCGGTCGAGCTTGCCGCTGGTGTTGAGCGGCAGCCTGCGCAGGGTGACGAAGGCCGCCGGCACCATGTAGCCGGGCAGGGTGGCCGCCACCAGCTCGCGCAGCCGCGCGGTGTCCGCCTCGGCCCCGGAGGCGGGCACGACGTAGGCGACGAGCTGCTTGTGGCGGTGCTGGTCCTCCTGCGCGACCACCACCACCTGCGCCACGGCGGGGTCCGACGCGATCACCGACTCGATCTCACCGGTCTCGATGCGGAATCCGCGCACCTTCACCTGCTCGTCGGTGCGGCCCAGGTAGGCCAGCTCGCCGTCGGCGGTCCAGCGCACCACGTCGCCGGTCCGGTACAGGCGGGAGCCCGGCGGGCCGAACGGGTCGGCCACGAACCGCTGCGCGGTCAGGGCCGGCCGGTCCAGGTAGCCGCGGGCCAGGCCCGCGCCCGCCAGGTACAGCTCGCCCGGAACACCGGCGGGAACCGGCCGCAGCCAGGGATCCAGCACGTACACGCGGGTGTTGGCGACCGGCCGGCCGATCAGCGGCTCCGCGGGCCCGCCGTCGGAGTACCAGGCGGTCGCGTACACCGTGGCCTCGGTCGGCCCGTAGATGTTGGCGATACGTGCCCCGGGCATGACGGCGCGGATGTCCGCCACCGCCCGGCCGGTGAGCGCCTCGCCGGCGAGCACCACCAGGCCGGCCGAGGCGGAGACGTTGTCCTGGCCGATGAGTTCGGCCAGCGCGGACGGCACTGCGCTGATCATGCTGCCCGACCAGCCGCCCTCCCGCTCGGCCAGCGCCAGCAGGTCGCGCACCACGTCGATGCGCCCGCCGGCCGTCAGCGGCGCGAAGATCTCGAAGACCGACACGTCGAAGCTGAGCGACGTCGACGCCAGCGGCCGGGACAGGGCGTCGGCCCCGATCTCGCGCGCCGCCCAGGTGACCAGGTTGACCACGTTGCGGTGCTCCACCACGACGCCCTTGGGCGTTCCGGTCGAGCCGGAGGTGTGGATGACGTAGGCGGCGTTGTCCGCCCGCAGCGGCGTCCCGCGGTCCTCGTCCACCGGGTTCGTGCCGGGGCGGGCCGCGACCGCCTCCACCGTGCCGGGGGCGTCCAGCGCCAGCGCCGGCACCCCGGCCAGGGCCTCCCGCGGCCAGCCGGCCAGTACGCCCTCGGTGCTCAGCAGCAGTACCGGAGCGGCGTCGGACAGCAGCAGCGCGACCCGCTCGACGGGATGGGCGGGGTCGACCGGCAGATACGCCGCACCGGACTTGAGCACCGCAAGCAGCGCGACGATCAGCTCCGCCGAACGCGGCATGCCCAGCGCCACCACGCGCTCGGGAGCCGCGCCCCGGGCGATCAGCTCCCGTGAGAGCCGGTTGGCGGCCTCGTGCACCTCGCGGTACGTCAGCGTCCGCGGCCCGTCGCACACCGCCACCGCGTCCGGGTGCTCTGCCGCCGTCCGCTCGAGGAGGTCGACCAGGGTCCCCGCGGGGACGCCGCGTTCCGTGTCGTTCCATTCGCGCAGCAGCCGCCGTCGCTCGGGCGGCGACAGCATGTCCAGCGCCCGCACCGGGGCGTCCGGTTCGGCCACGAGCGCCTGAAGGAAACGCACCAGCCGGTGGCCGAGCATTTCCACGCTGGAACGGTCGAAGAGATCCGTACGGAATTCGACGACCGCGTCGATACCGTCCGGGGTTCCCGTCTCACCGACGCGTTCGCCGAATTCGAAGGACAGGTCGAACTTGGCCATCGTGCGCACGCCCGGTTCGGCGACCGCCGTCAGACCGGGGAATTCCAGGGTGGTGACGAGTTTCTTCTGGAGCGAGAACAGCACCTGGCACAGCGGATGACGGGACAGCGAACGCTCCGGGTTCAGCACCTCGACGAGGCGCTCGAAGGGCACGTCCTGATGGGCGTACGCCGCCAGGTCCGACTCCCTGACGCGGCCGAGCAGTTCGCGGAACGTCGGATCGCCGGAGACGTCGGTGCGCAGCACCAGCGTGTTGACGAAGAAGCCGACCAGGTCGTCCAGGGAGTCGTCGGTGCGGCCCGCCACCGGGCTGCCGAGGACCACGTCGGGGCCGGCGCCCAGCACCGACAGCAGCGAGGCCAGCCCGGCCTGGAGCGTCATGAACAGGGTGGTGCCGGTCTGCCGGGCCAGCTCGGCGAGGCCGCGGTGCAGTTCGGGCGGCAGCCGCAGCTCGACCACGTCGGACCGGTAGTCGGCCTCGGCCGGGCGCGGCCGGTCGGCGGGCAGCGCGATCTCGTCCGGCAGACCGGCCAGTTCCGAGCGCCAGAAGGCGATCTGCCGTGCCATGGTGCTGTACGGGTCCCGGTCGTCGCCGAGCGTCTCACGCTGCCACAGCGTGTAGTCGGCGTACTGCACCGGCAGCGGCCGCCACCGCGGTCCCGTCCCGTCCAGCCGGGCCGCGTACGCCGTGGACAGGTCGCGGGCCAGCACGCCCAGCGACCATCCGTCCGCCGCGATGTGGTGCACCACGACGGACAGCACGTGCTCCTCCTCGCCGAGCGAGAACAGGTCCACGTGCAGGGGGAGTTCGGTGGCCAGGTCGAACGCGCCGGCCGCGCAGCTGGCCAGCGCCGCGGGCAGTTCCTCGGCGCCGATCGCCGAGACGGGCAGCTCGATCACGGCCGTCTCCGGGTGGAGCACGACCTGGCTCGGCACGCCCTTCACATCGGGGAAGACGGTCCGCAGGCTCTCGTGCCGGGCCAGCAGGTCACCGAACGCCGCGAGCAGCGCGCCCCGGTCCAGCGGCCCGGACAGACGCAGCACCAGCGGGATGTTGTAGGCCGAGTTGGGACCCTCGAGGCGGTCGACGAACCACAGCCGGTTCTGCGCGTAGGACAGCGGGACCTCCGCCGGGCGCGGCATCGGGGAGATGCCGGAACGGGCGTGGTCGGCGCAGGTGACGCGGTCCGCCACGGCCGCGACGGTCGGCGCCTCGAACAGCGTCCGGATCTGGAGCTCCACCCCGAACACCGAACGGATCCTGCTGGCCAGCCGGGTGGCCAGCAGGGAGTGGCCGCCCACGTCGAAGAAGTTGTCGTCGATGGTGACGCCCGGCACGCCCAGGACCTCGGCGAACAGCCCGCACAGCACCTCCTCGACCGGGGTGCGCGGGGCGCGCCCGGCCGAGCCCGCCACGGACTCCGGCTCCGGCAGCGCCGCGTGGTCCAGCTTGCCGTTGGCGGTGAGCGGCAGCCGCGGCAGCACCACGAACGCGGACGGCACCATGTGGTCCGGCAGCGCGGCGGCCACCGTCTCGCGCAGACCCGTGGGGTCGAGACCCGCGCGCTCGCGGGCCGGCGTGACATAGGCGACCAGCCGCTTGTCGCCGGTCCGGTCCTCACGGACGACGACCGCCGCCTGAGCGACCTCGGCCACGCCCTCCACCACGGCCTCGATCTCGCCCGGCTCGACCCGGAAACCGCGGATCTTCACCTGCTGGTCGGCCCGGCCGACGAACTCCAGCTCGCCGTCCGCCGTCCGGCGCGCCACGTCGCCCGTGCGGTACATCAGGCTGCCGGGCGGGCCGAACGGGTCGGCGACGAACCGGTGCGAGGTCAGGTCCGGGCGCCCGTGGTAGCCGCGCGCGAGCCCGTCGCCGCAGACGTACATCTCCGCCGCGACGCCGGGCGGCACCGGTCGCAGCGCGCCGTCCAGAAGGTGGATGCCGAGGTCGGGGATGGGTGAGCCGATGACGCTGCCCGGCCGCCCGTCCGCGGTGCTCCGGTCCAGCGCCACATGGCTGACGTGCACCGTGGTCTCGGTGATGCCGTACATGTTCACCAGCACCGGCGCGTCGTCCGGGTGGCGGGCGTACCAGCGTTCCAGGCGCCGCGGGTCCAGCGCCTCACCGCCGAAGATCACGAACCGCAGCGCGGGGGCGCCGCCGGCCCCGGAGTGCTCCTCGTCGGCCTGCGTGAGCTGGTAGAAGGCAGAGGGGGTCTGGTTGAGCACCGTGACGCGTTCGTCGGCCAGCAGCCGCAGGAACTCCACCGGCGAACGGCTCACCTCGTGCGGGACGACCACGAGCCGGCCGCCGTGCAGCAGCGGACCCCAGATCTCCCACACCGAGAAGTCGAAGGCGTAGGAGTGGAACAGCGTCCACACGTCCTCGGGCCCGAAGCCGAACCACTGCTCGGTGGCGGTGAACAGGCGCAGCACGTTGCGGTGGGGGACGACCACGCCCTTGGGCCGGCCGGTGGACCCGGAGGTGTAGATCATGTACGCCGGATGCCGCGGGTCGAGCGGCGCGGCTCGATCGGCGTCGGTGACGTCATCGGTGGCCCGCGCGGCCAGTTCGGCGGCGGTACGGGCGTCGTCCAGGGCCAGCACCGGGACGCCCTCGGTGTCCGGCAGGCGCGGCGCGTGCGCGGTGTCGGTCAGCACCAGGTCCGGCGCGGCGTCCGCGAGCATGAACGCGATCCGCTCGGCCGGGTAGGCCGGGTCCAGCGGCAGGTAGGCGGCGCCGGCCTTGAGGACGGCCAGCAGCGCGACCACCATCTCCGCCGAACGCGGCAGCGCGAGCGCGACGAACCGCTCCGGGCCGGCGCCCCGCTCGATCAGCGTCCTGGCCAGCCGGTTGGCGCGGGCGTTGATCTCCCGGTAGCCGTGGCCCACTCCATCGCTCACCACAGCCGTGCGCTCGGGGTGCTCGGCGGCGACCCGCTCGAACAGCTCCGGAAGAGTGGCGGCAGGGGTCCCGACCGGGACGGGCGGAGTGAGCACACGCGCGCGTTCCTCGTCGGTGGCCGTGTCCAGCCGTCCGACCGGTGTCGCGGGGTCGCAGGCGCACAGCCGGGACAGCAGGTCGAGGAAGCGGTGCTGGTGCGCGGCGAGCGACTCCTCGTCGTACAGCGCCGCGTTGGCGTCGAAGTCGAAGCGCAGCGCGCCGTCGGCGGAGCGGGTGTCCAGCACGATCGCGAGGTCCGTGATCGGGCCGCCCGGCAGGTTGCGCACGGTCGCCCGGTGCCCGGCGAAGTCCAGGTCGTAGTCGAACAGGACCAGGTTGACGTGCGGTCCGATCAGGTGCTGCTCGGGGCCGAGGCGCAGGTCGCGCCGCATGTCCTCGTGCCGGTAGCGCTGGTGGCGCACGGCCTGCCGCATCTCTGCGGAGACGGCGGTGAGCAGGTCGCCCACCGGGGTGTCCGGTGCGGCGCCCAGCCGCAGCGGGACCAGGTTGGAGACGCTGCCGGGCACGTTGCGCAGGCCCTTTCCCTGGCGCGCGGCGACCGGCAGGCCGACGACGACCTCGTCGGTGCCGGTGAGGCGCTGCACGTAGAGGGCGAGCGCGGCCACCACCACGGTCGGCCAGCCGGTGCCGGCCTCGCGCGCGAGTCCGCGGATCGCCTCGGTCTCTGCGGCGCCGAGTGTCACGCTGCGGCGGATCACACTGCCGGGCAGGTGCTGCCGGCCGCCGGACAGGCTGACCGGGGGCTGGGCGCCGGTCAGCCGCTCGGTCCAGAACGCGGCGTCGTCGGCGTGGTCCGGGGAATCGGCGTAGGCCCGGGCGGCGTCCACCAGGCCTTTCAGCGGCGGGAAGGGACTGACCGGTACGGGGGTGTCCGCCATCAGCGCGGAGTAGACCTCGGCCACCCTCGGCGCGAACATGGCCACGCCGGCACCGTCCAGCACGATGTGGTGGACGCGGTGGTACCACCACCAGCGGTCCTCGGCGATCCTGAACAGGGCGAAGGCGAACAGCGAGTCGCCGAACAGGTCGATCGGCCGGGTACGGTCCTCGTCCATCCACTTCCGCGCGCCGGCCTCCGGGTCGGCCTCGCCGGACAGGTCCACGACGGGCAACGGGAAATCGACGGCGGGGAGTATCCGTTGCTCGGGGATCTCACCGTGCTCGGCGAACCGCACCCGCAGCGCGTCGGTCTCGCCGACCACCCGGCGCAGCGCCGCCTCGAAGCGGACAGGGTCGACCGGACCGTGAATGTCGAGATACTCGGCGATGTTGTACACCGTGTTGCCGGAGTCGATCCGTTGCGCGAACCAAATACCCGATTGAGCCGGCGTCAGAGGGAGTCGGATCTCACCGGATTGTGGCACGACTACTCACTCCCCTTGAATCGGAAAACTGGTGGAGAACAGCCCCCGCGGGCCACACCGATCGGGCGCATCCGGGCCGGGCGGGCGAGCAGATCTCGCCCCGCGCCTGGGACGTTACCGCTCACCCGGCGTACCGGAACGGCCTTATAAGAAGCCTCGATAAACCATCGCCGCAGGTCGCCCGAGCAATTACCGGGAAAGGACGCCCCGCCCGGGAACACCGGTGCAGCGGGGGCGCGTTCCGCGGCGGGCCCGGCCCCCGCACAGGCGCAGCGGGTCCCAGTCCGGACCGCGTGCGGGCAGCCGGCCCGGGTCTCCCAGCACCGCGCCCGCGTGCACCTCCGGCAGGAGCGGGCGGCCGAGGATCTGCCCGGCGCAGGCGATGCCACTGACGGCGGCGCCGGTGATGCCGCTGCCGTAGCGGGTGCTCTGCCCCACCACGTACAGGCCGGTCACGCTGGTCCGGGTGTCCGGCCTGGCGCCCGTGCCGCCCCAGCGGGCCAGCCCGAAGGGCGAACCGCCGGTCGACCGGGTGTAGCGGCGCTGTGTGGCCGGAGTGGCCAGCTCCAGATGGGTCACGTACCGGCGGAAGGGGCCGAGCGCGCGTTCCGCGGTGGCCAGCATCGCCTCGGTGACCCTCTCCTTCTCCGCCAGATAGGCCGGGTCGCGGCGGTACGGCCCGCCGCTCTCGGACGCGGCCGCCGCGCCCCACGCCTCCAGCGACCGCGGACACAGCGCCATCACCTGGAAGTTGGCGTGTCCCGGCGGCCGGATGGCCGCGGTGTCCGGGTCCTTGAGCGAGGCGAACGAGATGAACACCGACGGCGGCGCGTCGAAGCGCCCTCCGGCCAGCCGGCGGAACGCCTCCTCGACGTCGGCGTTCCCGTGCCACCACAGGTTCGCCCCGGTTCTGCCCGGCAGTTCCCGGTCGAGCCCCACGTAGAGCACCACCAGGGGGAAGCCCGTCACGGCCGTCCGGGCCCGCTTCCCGATCGACGCGGGGAAGTGCTCCTCGCCGGTCAACTCCCGGACGGTGCGCACATAGTCGGCGTTGGACACCACGACCGGCGAGCGCAGTTCCCGTCCGCCGTCCAGCACGACACCGCACGCACGGCCCTGTTCGACCAGCACCCGGTCCACCCGGTGCCCGGTCCTGACCGTCCCGCCGTGCCCGGTGATCGCCTCGGTCAGCGACGCCGCCAGCATCTGGCCGCCGCCGACCGGATAGGCGGCGCCCCGCAGATAGTGGTCGGTCACGCTCGCGTGCATGCCGACCGTGGCCTCCTCGGGGCCGATCCCGTAGTTGAGCGCCTGCGCGGCCAGCACGGTGCGGGCGGCGGCGGACAGGCCGCAGTGCTCGAACAGCTCGTGCAGCGTGCGGCGGCCCCAGGCCACCGCGGTCGGCGTGCGGCGCAGCACCTCGGCGGGTTCGGCCCCGGCCGCGGACAGCAGCGTCCAGCGCATCTCGGCGCCTACCGCCGAGCACACGGCCACGAACTCCCGCAGCCCGTCCTTGTCCGCAGGCAGCACCTCGACGAGCCGGCCGAGATAGCGGTCCCAGCCGACGGGTACGGACATCCTGAGTTCCGGCAGGACCACCTCGTCGAATCCGTCCGGGTCCATCTCGCGGAACGTGACGCGGTCGCCCAGGCCCAGTCCCCGCAGGATCGACGGCAGTACGCCGTCGGGACCGCAGTCGCCGATGTAGTGCACGCCGGCGTCGAACTCGTAGGCCGAACGGCGGCGGAACACATGGCTGTTGCCGCCCAGCACCCCGGCCTGTTCGAGCACCAGCACCCGGTGGCCGGCCACCGCCAGGTACGCGGCGCAGGTCAGTCCGCCCATGCCGCTGCCGACCACGATCGCGTCCCAGTCGTCCGCGAGCCGGTGCTCGTCGCTCATCGCGCCCCCTCGGGATCGTCTCGGTGAAGGCGGCTCAGCCGCAGCCGCCGGCGTGACCGGCGTCCGCGCCCGCCGCGGCCATCCGCGGCAGCGCGGCCGCGTCCGCGTCCGGCACGGCGACGGCGGAGCGCGGGACACCGCGCAGCGCGGCGACGAAGGCGGCCACCCGGTCGACGCCCCAGAATTTGTCGTGGCCGTGGACGAAGAACGGCACCCCGAACAGGCCGTCCCTCGCCGACGCGGCCAGGATGTCCGCACCCCGGGCACGCAGTTGCGGATCGTCGGCCGCGCCGGCGGCCCGGTCCGGGTCCAGGCCCAGTTCCTCGGCGATCGAGCCGATCACGGCGGGGTCGGAGATGTTCTGCGACTCCTGCCAGCGGGCGCGGTAGACCCGGTCGACGAACTCCTTGCCCTTCCCGGCGTCCTCGGCCACCAGATAGGCCAGGTGCGCCACCTCCCAGACCGGTTCCCGGTCGATCGGCCAGGTGACGTCGAGCCCGCGGTCCTCGGCCAGCCGCCGCGCGTCCTGGAGGATGTAGAAGTTCTTCTCCCGCGCCATCGGCACCAGTGGCAGTTCGGCCCCGGCCTGGGCGAGCAGTTCCTGGCTGCGCGCGTCCGGCTCCCAGAACGGGATCCACCGCACGCTGTCCAGGACGTCGGGATGGTGCTTCTTCAGGTCGTGGTGGGCGAACCAGGAGTACGGGCTGCGCAGGGAGAAGTACCAGCGGGGCGGCTTCTTGGCCATGGCGGCGTCCTTCGGTGGGGAAATCGGGGGTGGGCTCAGATGGTGATGCCGCCGTCGACCTGGAAGACGGAACCGGTGATGTAGCCGGCACGCTCGGAGGCCAGGAAGGACACCAGGTCGGCGACCTCGTCGGCCCCGCCGAAACGGTTCAGGGGGATCGAGGCCAGCATCTGTTCGCGGACCTTGTCGCTCAGCACCGCCGTCATGTCGGTCTCGATGAAGCCGGGGGCGACCACGTTGGACCGGATGCCGTAGCGGCCGACCTCCTTGGCCAGCGACTTGGCGAAGCCGATGATCCCGGCCTTGGTCGCCGCGTAGTTGGACTGGGTGGCGTGGCCGTGGACGCCGGCCACCGAGGAGAGCAGCACCAGCGAGCCGGAGCGGCGCTTCATCATCTCGAACACGACCGAGCGGCAGACGTGATACGTGCCGTCGAGGTTGACCGCGAGCACGTCCTTCCACTGCTCGTCGGTCATCATCAGCAGCGGGTTGTCACGCGTGATGCCCGCGGCGGTGACCGCGACGTCCACCGTGCCCAGAATCTCCTGGGTCTCGGCCACCCAGGCGCGCACCGAATCGGGCTGCGCCACGTCGACCTTCCTGGCCAGCACCCGGACGTCGAACTCGGCGAGCTCCTTCTCCAGCGCGGTCGCGGCCTCGTCGTTGGACTGGTAGCAGAAGCTGACGTCGTGGCCGTCGGCGGCCAGCCGCTTCACCACGGCGCGGCCGATGCCGCGCGAGCCGCCGCTGACCAGCGCGACCGGCTTGGTGTCCTGTGCCATCGGGCGTTCCTCCTTGTCGGTCGTAGGTCGGTCGTACGTCGGCCGTATGCCGGCTGTACGTCGGCTCAACCGGCGGACGGCAGCAGCCGGCCGGACGGGCGGAACGCCATCACCATCCGCTCGACCGACATCACCACCTCGCCGTCGCACGAGGTCTCGCCCTCGAAAATCGCGGTGTCGGACAGGGCGCGGGAGAGCCGGGCCCGGTGCAGGAGCACGTCCCCCGGCAGCACCGGCCGGTGGAACACGACCCCGGAGAGCCCGCCGAGCAGCATCACCCGGTCGGTCTCGTGCGCGTCGCCCTGCTCGCCGGGGGAGCGCCAGGTCGCCAGGATGCCGGCGGTCTGGCCCCAGGACTCGATCAGGAGCGTCGGCGGGTACTGAAGGCAGACGCCGGCGTTGAGCGCGCCGACGCCGCGGTAGCACTGCTCGTTGCGGGTGATCGCCTTCGTCGCGGTGACGCTCTCGCCCGGAACCAGGTCGACGACCCGGTCGACGAGGAGCATGGGGAACCGGTGCGGAAGCAGGCGCTCGACCTGGACGGTGTTCATACCGCGACCTCACCGGACAGCCGCAGCCGTACCGAAGCGGCCTCGCCGCGCTCGGTGCTCGCCGTGGCCCGGCAGCGTACGCCGCCCGCGTGGTCACGCAGCTCCAGGCGCACGGTGAGCAGATCACCGGGGCGTACGGCACCGAGGAAACGGGTGGACTCCACGGCGAGCAGCCGGGGTTCGGGCATCCCGGACCGCTCGGCCACCGCGAGCGCGGCGCGCTGCACGCATTCGACGATGCAGACACCGGGGAAGATCGGGAAGTCGGGGTAGTGGCCCGCGAAGACCGGCTCCGTCCCGTCGATCGCGACGGTGGCCACCGCGCTGAGCACTCCGGCGCCTCCGGCGTCCGGCACGGACCGGGCCACCGACGCCACCTCGATCCCGGCGTCCACCGGGGAGGGTCTCGGGGCGTAGGACCTCGGGACGACCGGCTCGTAGGAGCCCCGGGCGACCGGCTCGGCGGGTGCCGCCGGTGGGGAGACGGTCACGCCGACACCGCCAGCTTGCGTTCGAGCAGCGCGCGTGCCTGGCTGAAGGTGCGGGCCGTCCGCATCTCCTGCTCGGTGAACTTGACCTGGTACTTCTTCTCCAGCACCACGACCAGTTCCAGCAGCAGCAGCGAGTCGACCTGCAACTCCTCCACGAAGTCGGTGGCCTCCTCTATGTCGGTGGCGTCGACGTCGATCACATCGGCCAGGGTCCGCCGCAGTTCTTCCTTGTCCAGCTTCTCGAAGGGCTGTGCCGTCATGACTTCCGCTCTCCTCCGTTCGTTTCGTTTCCCGGTACGGCCCGGTCGGTTCCGGGCCGTACCGGTGCTCAGCGCAGCCGCAGCAGCGCGCAGCCGGTTCCGCCGTCGCGTTCCACCGCGGTGACCACCGCGACCCGCCCGGCGGTACCGGGCGTCCGCTCGGCGACCGCGAGCACGGAGGCGATCTGAAGGCTCACCGAGGCCGCCGACGCGTCCCCGAACAGCTCGGTGTTCGGCACCTGTTCGAGCGCTGCGGGGCCGAACGTCTCAGCCAGCACGGCGCGTTCACGCGCGCCGAGCGCGTCGCCGGCGCCGCACGGCACGGCCGCCCACACCTGCGAAGGTTCCACCGAGGCGCGGTCCATGGCGCGGCGCAGACAGGAGCCGAGCACCATCGGCAGCCGGCCCTCGGCGAACACGCCGCTCTCCACGGCGAGCACCTCGGCCAGCACGTGTTCGGCGGCGACGGACTCCTCGGGTTCGAGGAGCAGCATGCCGGCGCCCTCCCCGAGCAGCGCCGGCCTCTCCTCGTCGGTCCGGGTGTGCCACTCCAGCCAGGACCGCTCGTTGGAGTACTCCTCCGCGGAGCCGCACAGCACCGCCTCGGCCCGGCCCGCGCCGAGCAGTCTGCGCGCGTAGTTCAGCGCGAGCAGCCCGGCCAGCCGGCCACCGGCGATGGTGGCGTTCGGACCCTTGATCCGGTGCCGGATCGCACACTGGCCCGCCGCGCAGTTCATCACCGTGTTGGGCATCTGCGCCGGGTCGACGAAGTACGGCTGCTCACCGGTCAGCGAGTCACGGGTGAAGTCCATCATGCTCTGCGCGCTGCCGGTGGTGGTGCCGAGCACGACGGCCCCCCGGTCGCCGGTGGCGACCTCGTGGTTGCGCTCGGCGTCGTCGAGCAGCGCACCGACGGCGCTGACCGCGAGCCCCGTCACCCGGTCCATCGACCGGGTGCCCTTGCGGCCCAGCGCCGCGCGCGGGCTGAAGCCGGGCACCAGCCTGGCCCGCTCGTCGGGCACCTGCCACTGCTCGCGGTCGATCCGGACGGCGGTCTCACCGCCCTTGTGCATCCCCTCGACGAACGCCGCACGCCCCATCCCGAACGGGGACACGGCCGACCAGGCGGTGATCACCGGTCTGCGGGCGGCGCCCCTGGTGTCGCTGCTCATGGCGACAGCTCCTTCCGACAGGTCGGGTCAGCCGGCGGCGGGGGTCTTGCCGCCGAGCGCGGCCAGCACCTCGTCGTCGAAGGTGACCAGGGACCAGTCGCGCTCCGGCGACTCCTTGGTGACGTAGCCGTGGGTGATGTGTCCGGTGGCGACCGGCACCAGCGCGCCGTCGCGCACCACGTAGCAGTCCATTCGGGCTGTGAACAGGACGGCCTTGAAAATGTCCTCGACGGTGAAGACGGTGTACAGCTCGTCCTCGATCCGCACCTCGTCGGTGAGTTCGATGTCGCACTTGGTCACCACCGGGATCCAGCTGCGCTCGTCCAGCAGGCGCTGGATGGCGATGCCCCGGTCGGCGACGAACAGGTGCAGGACCTCCTCCATCTGCCGCAGGAAGCCGGACATCTGCATGTGGCTGGTGAAGTGGCAGTAGAAGTACGGCACGCGCCACTTCCAGCCGAACGCGTTGTCGTCGCCGATGATCTCGGCAAGCACCGGGTCGCCGGAGCGGGTGGTGACACCGCGCTGCGCGGACAGGTCGATGTTGTCCACCGGGGCGGCGGCGAGCGGCTTCGGCGTCGCCTGCCCCAGCCGCGGCACCACGAAGCGCGTCAGGCGCTCGGGCAGCGGCTTCGGGTCCGGTACGTGCTCGATGGCCCGGAGGGAGACCTCGACCTTGCTGGTCACCGCCTTGCGCGGCGCGCCGTCCCGCTCCACGGTCCCGGTGAGCGCGAAACGCAGCCGGGTGTCGGAGTCCTTGGTGACCGGCCTGACCTCGACGGCGACCGTGTCGTCCAGGGTGAGCACCGTGTGCAGCCGGGTGTCCACGGAGACCACGTCGAAGCCGGCGCCGTACTCGACGTAGAGGGCCGTGGCGCCCAGACCCGCGGCGCGGAAGTGCTCGAGCACGGCGGCCTCGAGCAGGTAGTGCACGTGCTTGAAGCCGATGGTCGTGCTGATGTTGCCGCCCTCGTAGGACGGCCGCAGCGAGAAGTGGCCGGTGACGTCGAAGAAATCGTCCAACGACTGCTCGGTCGGCTCGGGAACACTGCTGATCGGGGACGTCATGCTGCTCAGGCTCCTGTTCTGTCAAGCGGGTTGGTCGACGGCCGCGGGCGCGGGGCACCCGATGGCGTCGAGGAACTCACCGAGGGCCGCGGAGAAGGCGTCCGCCTGCTCCACCATCGGGAAGTGGCCGGCCCCGGGGATGAACCGGCAGCGGGCGTCAGGGAGATCGGCGGCGAGCGCCCTGCTCTCGGCGGGGACGGCGGTGAAGTCCTCCTCCCCGCCGATCACCAGCGAGGGCACCGTGATCAGTTCGGTGCGCAGCCAGGGCGTGTGCAGATAGCTGCGGAAGAAGCTCAGATAGCCGTACGGGCCGACCTGTTCGCAGACCCGCTGCGCCATGTCGCGGCGCAGCGAGGGGTCGAGCCGGGGTCCTGCCACCACCCGGATGCCCTCTTCCATGGTGCGGCGGAAGTTCTCCAGCATGTCGCCGACGACGCCGTACTCGAAACTCTCCGGATCACGGCGGTAGAACGGCGACACCAGGACCAGGCCCTCGATGCCGTGGCGTGCGAACGGGTCGCCGCCTCTGGCCAGTTCCTCGCCGAGCAGCTCAAGGAGCAGCACGGTGGAGAAGGAGTGGGCCACCACGATGCCGGCGCCGTCGGGCACCTGCCCGAGCGCGTCCGCGACCGCGCGGGACGCGTGCGGGCCGTAGGCCCAGGCCGGTGACCGCCCGCCGCCCCAGGGGAGTTCGGCGGTCCACAGGTCCAGGCCGCCGGCCTCCCTCGCGGCCAACGCGTCCCATACGGATGAGCTGTTGGCCAGTCCGTGCAGCAGGAGGGCACGGGTACCGCCGGTCGGCCGTTTGCGGTGCACCGCGCACGCGGAGTCGCCGGCCGGGTCCGGCGGCTGCGGCCGGTCGTGGCTCACCGGGCGTCTCCGGGGGCGAGCAGGAGGAGTCCGGCGACACCGTCGTCCCCGCGGCCGGCCAGCGCGTACAGGGGGCCGGGCTCGCCCGCGTCGAACCGGCCGGTGGCGGCGGCGCACTGAGCCAGGCCCAGCGCGCCGGAGAGCACGCCCCAGCCGTCGGGCATCCGGTGCCGGGGAACCCCGGCCAGCAGCTTCGCGGGCGGTTCGGTGCCGCTGGCGGTCTCCGGCGGGTACCACCCGGCCGGGGTGCCGCCGCCGAGCGCGTCGAGCCGCCCGACGCACTCCTCGATCCCGCCGGTGCGCACGAAGCCGCCCAGACGGGCCCGCGGCCGCACCCCGCGCGCCCGCGCGGTCTCGGCGCGCTCCAGGACCACCGCGACTGCGCCGTCCACGATCCGGTCGGAGCCGACCAATTTGCGCACCACCTCGTTGTCCGGCTCGACCCCGACGACCACCATCTGCTCGGCCCGTCCGGAGCCCAGCAGGCCGGCGGCCCAGCGCAGCGCGTCGAGCCCGGAGGAGTCGCCGTTGCAGACGGTCAGGTTGGGGCCGCTCAGCTTGAAGCGGATGGCGATCTCGGAGGCGACGATGTTGCTGGAGGCGTTGGGGCTGTCCATGGGACTGGTGCCCCGGGTCGTCTCGGCCGCGATGGTCGTGACCACCCGGCAAATGGTGTCCGCGTTGCCGTAGTTGGACGCCACCACGACGCCCACGCCGTCGCCGTCGGCCAACGGGCCGTCCGCGTCCCGCAGCCCGGCGTCGCACAGTCCGGCGAAGGCCGCGCACAGTCCGAGCCGGGTGGCGCGGTCCTTGTACTTCAGGCCCTTCTTGCCGAGCAGGGCGGCCGGGTCCACCGGCTCCGCGGGGAAGGCCGGCCCGGCCACCAGGTCCCCGGGGCCGGCCACCCCGGGCAGCGCCGGACCCACACCGCTGACCACGATCCTCAAAAACTCGTTCACCGGGCCGCCTCCACGATGGCCACCGCGTTCAGCCCGCCGAAGCCGAAGCCGTTGACCTGCGCCACCTCGACGCGACCGGTGGCCTCGGTGGTGTGCACCAGCCGCAACGCGCTCACGTCCTCGGTCGGTTCGTCGAGTTCGGTCACCGGCGGGATCCGCCCGGTGGACATGGCCCGCAGGGCCGTGATGAGGCTCAGCACCCCGGCAGAGCCCGCGGTGTGCCCGGTCATCGACTTGACGGCGGTCACCAGCGGCACCCGCTCGTGCTCGCCGAACACCTCGCGCAGCGCCCGTACCTCCACCTCGTCGTTGAGCGGCGTACCGGTGCCGTGCAGCATGACCAGGTCCACGTTCTCCGGCTTCACCCCGGCCCGCCGGTGCGCCTGCCTGATCGCGGCGGCGACCCCGGCCTGGAGGGGCGCGGTGGTGTGGTGGGCGTCGCAGTTCACGCCCACCGAGCGCACCCGGCCATGGACCCGGCGGTGGCCGTCCGGCTCGCGGGCCAGCACGATCGCGCCCGCGCCCTCGCCGAGGATGGTGCCCTTGCGGTCGACGTCGAAGGGTCTGAGCCGGCCGGGCGGCTCCAGCTGGAAGGCGTCGGTCAGCCCGAACATGCTCTCGGTGATCGAGTCGGTGCCCGCCACGATCACGTGCTCCACCGCACCGGAGTCCAACTGGTCGACGGCGAGCGCCAGCGCGTACAGCGAGGCGGAGCAGGCGTTGGAGAAGGTGTGCGTGTCGACCGCGCCGAAGCGTTCCCGCAGGGCGGTGCCGAAGTGCATCCGCCCGGATGGGGGTCCCCCCTGCTCGAGCGGAGCCGAGAGCTTGGGGGAGAACTCGGCGCCGTCGCGCCACCACAGTTCCAGCGACCGCAGCTCCCGCAGCCCGGTGCCGACCAGGATCGGCACGTCGCGGAGGTCCTCACCGAGACCGGCGTCACGGGCCGCCTGACCGACCGCGTCGAGCAGGAACGCGGTCGCCCGGCCCGGCACGTCCACGCCCGGCGCGGGCCGGTCGTCGATCTCGAAGAGGTGCCCCGCCTTGAACTTCGACCGGTCGAAGCCGCGCAGCGGGGCCAGCCCGCTCCGCCCGGCGCACAGGCTCTCGAACAACTCGGACGGGTCGCGCCCGATGCTCGCGACCGCGCCGATTCCGACGACGGGCCGGCTCATGAGGCCTGCTCCTCGTACTTGGCGAGGATCACGACGGCGTTGTTGCCGCCGAAGGCCATCCCGTTGTTCTGCACGATCCTCAGATCCGCGTCGACGGCGTGGTTGGGCACGCAGTCGACCTCGCACTCGGGGTCGGTCTCCCGGTGGTTGATGGTCGGCGGGATGAACCCGCCCTCGACGGCCAGGGCGCAGGCGATCGCGGCGAGCGCGCTGGCGGCGCCCATGGTGTGGCCGAGCATCGACTTCAGCGAGACGGTGCGCGGCGGCGCCTCGCCGTAGACGTCGCGGACCGCGCGGGTCTCGGTGACGTCGTTCGCCTTGGTGCCGGTGCCGTGCGCGGAGATCAGATCGACCTCGGACGGCTTCACCCCGGCGTTGTTCAGGGCCAGTTCCATGCAGCGGGCGATGCTGCCCTGGTTGGGCGCGACCGGGTGGTCGGCATCGCAGTTGAGCCCGTAGCCCAGGACCTCGGCGTGGATGGTGGCACCGCGGCGCAGCGCCGACTCCAGGCTCTCCAGGACCAGTACGCCCGCGCCCTCACCGGTCAGGATGCCCTTGCGGTCCTTGTCGAACGGCCGGCAGCAGTCCGGCGCGATCGTGCCCAGCCGGTAGAAGCCGGCGAAGGTCTTGCGGCACATGGCGTCCGCGCCGCCGCACAGCGCGAACTCCACCTCGCCGGTGCGCACCGCGTCGAAGCCGTAGCCGATGGCGTAGTTGCCCGCGGCGCAGGCGGTCGGGATGGTGACCGCCTCGACGTCCTCCAGGCCCAGTTCGTGCGCGACGGCCGTGGCCAGCCGGCTCGCCGGGACACGCCGGACCACCTGCGGGTCCATCTTCTCGGGGCCGTGCTCGATCTCGGTCTCGACCAGGCGGTCGAGGTCGTGCGATTCCCCGTCGGTGGACCCGATGGAGATCAGTCCGCGCTGTCCGCGCAGGATGTCCTCGCTCAGTCCGGCATGGGCGACGGCCATCCTGGCCGCGGCCACCGAGAAGCGGGTGGCGGGGCCGAGTTCGTCGACGTCCAGATTGCGGATCCACTGACGCGGCTCGAAGCCGACCAGTTCGCAGCCGTTGGCGTGGGCGAAACCCTCGGTCGCGAACCTGGTGATCGGCTTGGCGCCGCTGAGCCCGGCCCGCAGCCCCTCGGCGAACTCGACCGCGCCCACACCGATGCTCGAGAAGACTCCGAAGCCGGTCAGGACCACGCGATGCGCTGGTGGTGCCGACCCGTTGCTGGTTGCAGTTGCACGCATGGTCTCTCCGTCCGGTTTCGATCGGCGGTGCCGCGGCGGTACCGCTCGGTCGTGCCTACTTGCCGGCGGCTTCCGCGACGACCTCTTCCACGCCCTTGAGGTTGACCATGCGGCCCAGTTCGGCCTGGTCGATGACGACGTGGAAGTGCTTCTCCAGGGCGGCGAGGATCTCGATCGCGCGCAGCGAGTCGGCGCCGTGGTCCTCCTTGAACAGGCTGCTCTCGGTGACCTCGTCCTCCTCGAGCTCGAGAATGTCGCAGACGATTTCCTTGATTTTCTCGGACGTGCTCTCCGCAGAGGTCGTCATATCGATCCTGCTCCCTCGTGATGATGACGCCGGCCCGAACGAGCCGCGCATGGAATGGACGAGTTCGATCACCAGGTCCGGCACGGAAGTTCCCCGTTCGTACCGGCAATTCCTCTTGGAATTCGGCGCATCACTCACACGCCTCGGCGAACGTAGCCGGGGTGAACCGACGTTCACCAGACCGGTACGAAGAATTCGAATCAGCCACGTGTGGCCCGTCCCGGAGCGGCACATCGAAGATTCCGCATCAGCGCTGACGAACACGCCCGGCCCGGCCAGGCTGGTGGGCCGGACGTGCCCCGCGAGCAGTGCGGAGGCTCACCGGACGACCGCAGGGAGAGCATCGATGGCAGCCGGCGGAGCGCTTTCGAAGCACTGGATGTTCAGTGACGCATACACCCAGAACCCGTATCCGACCTTCGCCGCGCTGCGCGCCGAACAGCCGGTGACCATGGTGCAGACACCGGACGGAGCGCGGGCCTGGGTGGTCACCCGGTACGAGGACGTCCGCAACGCGCTGGCCGACCCCCGGATGAGCCGGGACATCGGGAACCTGTACCGGGCGCTCGGCCGGCAGATCGGCAAGGAGCTGCAGCCGGCCGACGAGATCACCCACCACCTGGCCAACTCCGACCCGCCGCGGCACACCCGGCTGCGCAAGGCGCTGGTGTTCGCCTTCACGCCCAAGCGGGTCGCGAACATGCGTCCCAGCCTGGAGAAGGTCGTCGACGGGCTGCTCGACGAACTCGCCGCGCAGCCGCGTCCTGATCTGCTGTCCGGTCTCACCGAGCCGCTGCCGATCATCGCGATCGCCCAGCTCCTGGGCGTTCCCGCCGCCGACTGGCGGCAGTTCAAGGTCTGGTCGAACACGATGCGGTCCACCGACGCCGCCGACCCGACCGGCGTCCTGGCCGAGCACACCCGGCAACTGTCCGCCTACATGGCCGATCTGATCGCCCAGAAGCAGCGGCACCCGACCGACGACCTGGTCTCCGCGATGGTGCACGCCGAGGGCGACAAGCTGCTGACCCCGAAGGAGATCCTCTCCACCGCTTTCGCGCTGATGACCGGCGGCAACGAGACCACCACCGCCCTGGTGACCGGCTGCTTCGTGGGACTGCTGACCCACCCCGGCCAGGCCGCGCGGCTCAAGGCCGACCTCGACCGGATCCCCCGGGCCGTCGACGAGTTGATCCGGTTCGCCGGCCCCATGATGTACACCCTCCAGCGGCTGACCCTGGAGGACGTCGAGATCGCGGGCACCACGATTCCGGCGGGCGAGATCGTGATGCTCTCCCCGGCCAGTGCGAACCACGACCCGGAGGCCTTTCCCGACCGGCCGGACGAACTGGACATCGACCGCCCGAAACCGGTGCACCTCACTTTCGGGCACGGCATCCACTACTGCATCGGAACGCATCTGGCGCGGGCCCAGGCGGAGATATCGATCCGCCGTGTCTTCGAGCGTTTCCCGGACGTCCGACTCGCCGTGCACCCGTCGGAGCTCCGTTATCAGCCCGCTCTGCTCGTCAGGTCTCCGGCCGCGCTTCCCGTCCGGCTCTGACAATTCCCGGCGGCCTGCCCCGTTCGACGTCGAACAGTCCGGGAGGATTGAAATCACCGATACGAAGGATTCCCGCAATCGCCTGTGGAGACAACCCAGTTCAGGCGGACCGCATCGCAGGATGGAGAAGGGTATATGAGCACCAATCCTTTCGAGGACAACGACGCCGACTACTACGTGCTGGTCAACGACGAGGGCCAGCATTCGCTCTGGCCGGCCTTCGCCGAGGTTCCGGCCGGCTGGACGGTCGCGCACGGCCGGGCCGGCCGGGAGGCGTGCCTGGAGTACGTCAACGAGAACTGGACCGACATGCGGCCGCTCAGCCTGGTGCGTGAGATGGAGGCGGCGGCGGGCGAGTAGCCGCCGGCCGCGGGCTGATCTGTGCGTGGGGCGGGCTCGCCCGTGCGGCGGTGCCGCCGCGCCCGCACAGGTCAGCCCCTTTTCAGGCCCCGAGGGCGTTCCGAGGAGGAAGTCATGAAGGTTCTCATCGACCAGGACACGTGCGTCGCCTCCGGCCAGTGCGTGCTGACCGCCGCCGACGTGTTCGACCAGCGGGACGAGGACGGCATCGCCGTCCTGCTCGACGACACCCCGCCCGCCGACCGCGCGGACGACGTCCGGCAGGCCGCCGCGGTCTGCCCGGCCCGGGCCATCCGCCTGGAGGAGTGAGAGCTGGAGGAGCGAGAGGGGGCCACGGGAAGGCGGGCGCCGAGAGGGGCTCCGACCGCCCCCGGAGGTTTACTTCCCGGCAGAACTTTCTTTGCTCCAGGGGCCGTTGACGTGGAACATGTTGCGGAACTAGCGTCCCCTCCAGTTCACAGACATCATACGTGTCCCAGGTGGGCCCCCACGTCCCATGAGGGCTGGGGACTCGCGCCCGAACCGTCGGCGCCTGCCGTCCCAATCGCGCGGCCCGGCGGTCGGCAGTGCGCGAACGGGGGCGCGGGCGCGGCCTTCCCCGGGCATGCCCCTCGCCGTACGGTCGAGCACTCAGGTGCAGCCAGATCCGGCCAGACGGGGTGAGGAATGCGGAACCAGTTCGGGGGAAGGTCGCATGAACACGGGGGAGCCGGCCGGGAGGGGGCGGGCCGGCACGACATGGACCAGGTCTTCCTGGACGTGCATTCCCTGATTCTCTCCACGGTGGCGAAGCACCGGGAGTACCGGGAGCACCGGGACGGGGCGTCCGGAGAACCGCTCGCCACCGCGCTGCACCCGATCGACGCCGAGATCCTGGCGGCCGCCGTGGAGTTGGCGGAAGGGGCCGGACGCTCGGTCGACGCCGTGGTCGCCTTACCCGGTCACGCGGAGGCCGTCTACGCGATACTGCGCGAACTGCTGTGCAGACGTGGCGACCTGGTGCGGCTCAGGATCCTGTGCACCCGTGACACACTCGACCACGAACTGGTGCGGGAGCTCGCCCGCAGGGGGCGCAAGGCCGTCCGTATCGCCCGCATTCCGCTGATGACGTCCCTGATCGTCGACGGCCGGACGACGCTGGTGTGCACCGAGACGGCGGGCGAGCGCCAGGCGTCCGTCCTGCGGGCGTCCTCCGTCACCCAGTGCGGCCAGACCCTCTTCGACACCGTCTGGAGTCACGCGGTCGACGCCACCGCCTGGGTGTGCCTGGGCGCCCATGCCCGCGTCGAACTCGTCCAGCAGATACTGCACTACCTCCACACCGGGGCCACCGACGAGGCCGCCTCGCGCGAACTGTCCATCTCCGTGCGCACCTATCGCCGGCACATCGCCACCATCATGGAGATCCTCGACGCCCGGTCCCGGTTCCAGGCGGGGGTGCGCGCCGCCGAACTCGGCCTGCTCACCCCCCGCGTCCGCCCGGGCGCGGAGCCGTCCCGCGGGCGTACTCCGGCGGGATGGGCGGCGGGCGGCGGCACACCACCACCGCGCGGCGCCTACTCCCCGGCCGCCCTGCGCTCCGTCCAGTCCGTACCGCAACTGGCCCGGCGCCACTCCTACGAGCCGGATGCCGTCGCCGATCCCCGACCCTGACGCGTGGTCCGACACAGCGGGTGACGGTGCGGAGAGTGCTGGTCGGGGGCGGAGAGGGGCAGGGATCGCTCCGGCCCGACGAGGCCGCACCGACGGCGCGGCGGACGGCGGGGCCGGAGAGGGAGGGCCCTCCGGCTCCGCCGTTCGTTCGTGACCGGTTCTGACCGGGAGGGATCGCTGTCTTTCGGTCCGCTTCCGTATGGCGGCGCTGGTGATAGCTCTGTCGTGCGAACGCTCATACCAGAGCGGGACGCTTCCTGGGGGATTTCGTCAACTGTCCATTTCACCTCGTGCGTTGGTGACTACTGTCAGTGTCCGTGGGGCGACGCGGGGCCGTACACGCGCCGCTGTCGACCGGCACAGCGATGGCGCATGCCCGCTCGCGCCCCGGGCGCGAGTACACAGGCCCGACGGACCCGTACGAGGATCAGATGTCTCACCTCCGTGCACCGGCCGCCCGCGCAGACCGCCGTGAGGGCGGGCGGCACGGGCGGCCGGTGACCCGCACCGTCCCCTCGCTGCCCGAGACCCGTCTACGGCCTCAGCTGCTGCGCATGGCGGTGCTGCCGCCGACCTCGGTCGCGCTCAGCGCCGGAGCGGCCGTGCTCTTCACCGTGCGCTCCACCGGCGCACGCCCCGGTCTCGTCCTGTGGGCCGTGCTCGCCGGAGCGTTCGCGGTCACGGTCGCCGGCATCGCGATCGCCGCCGTCGCCGCCGGCCGGGCCGCCCGGTCGGTGCACGACCGGATCGGCGTCCTGCGCCACGGCACCGAGCGTCGCGAGGCCGAACTGCGCGGGCTCGTCGACGCCCTGCGCCGGGGCGAGGCCCTGCCGCGGCGCAAGCCGCACGGCGGCCCGCCGGAGGACGCCGACGAGATCGACCTGCTCGCCGCGGACCTTGCACGCGCCCACGACGGGGCCCTCGCCGCCGTCGTGCACGCCGCCCAGCTCTCCAGCCGCACCGGCAGCGAACAGAAACTGGAGGTCTTCGTCAATCTCGCCCGGCGTCTTCAGTCCCTGGTGCACCGGGAGATCTCCATCCTCGACGAGCTGGAGAACGACATCGAGGACCCCGACCTGCTCAAGGGCATCTTCCACGTCGACCACCTCGCCACCCGGGTCCGCCGGCACGCCGAGAACCTCGCCGTCCTCGGCGGCGCCGTCTCCCGCCGCCAGTGGAGCAACCCGGTCTGCATGACGGAGGTGCTGCGCTCGGCCATCGCCGAGGTCGAGCAGTACTCACGGGTCAGGCTCGCCCCGCCGATCGAGGGGCGGCTGCGAGGCCACGCCGTCGCCGACGTGATCCACCTGGTGGCCGAACTCGTCGAGAACGCCACGCTGTTCTCCGCCCCGCAGACCCAGGTCCTGCTGCGCGCCAGCCTCGTCACCTCCGGACTCGCGGTGGAGGTCGAGGACCGGGGCCTGGGCATGCCGGTCGGTGAGCAGGTTCGGATGAACGCCCTGCTGGCCGACCCCGACCAGGTCAACGTCGCGAGCCTGCTCGCCGACGGCCGCATCGGTCTGTACGTGGTCTCCCAGCTCGCCAGGCGGCACGGCGTCCACGTCCGTCTGCAGACCAACATCTACGGCGGAGTGCAGGCGGTCGTCGTCCTGCCGCAGGCCCTGCTGGGCGCGTCGACGGGAGCCTCCGGCACGTCGTCCGGGGCGCTGGACACCGGCGCACGGCCCGCGGTCCCGGGGCCGTACGGCGGACCGCCGGCCCTGCACGGCGGCGGCACCCACCGCGCGCCGGAGTTCTCCGGCGGTCACGGCACCGGCGTACGCCCCTCGCCGAGCCCCGTCACCAGCCTGCTCGGCGCCCCCGCCCGCCCCGGCGACACACGCCAGCGCGAGGGCGGGATGCATCCCGTGACGGGCACGCGCGCGGCCGGAGCCCACCGGCCCCCGGTCGCGCCCCACGCGAACGGCACCACCGGGCCCGCCACGCCGGTGGCCACACCGGTGTCCGGACGCGACACGCCCATGGCCGTACCCCCGCCCGGGTCCGGGGACCGCGGGCCGGTGTCCGTGCCTCCGTCTAAGGCCCGGCACGGCAAGCCGGCGCCCGTGCCTGCGCCTGGGGCCGGGGATGGGGCGCCGGTGTCCGCGCCCGCGCCTGTGGCCCGGTACGGCGTGCCGGCGCCCGTGCCTGCGCCAGGGGCCGGGGATGGCGGGTCGGTGTCCGTGCCTGCGCCTGGGGCAGGGAGTGGCATGCCGATGTCCATGCCCGCGCCTGGGGTCGGGAATGGCATGGCGGTGTCCGTGCCCGCGCCCACATCCCGAGGTGATGAGCCGGTGTCTGGGCCCGTCCCCGCCCCCGTGCCCGGGGATGACATCCCGGGGTCTGTGCCCGAGCCCGTGTTCGGGGGCGACAGGTCGGTGTCCGTACCCGCGCCTCCGTACGGCGCCGACGCGTTCTCGTCCATGGCCGCGCCCATGCCCGGCGGCGACGTACCCCCGTCCGTGCCCGCGCCTGTGTTCCGGCGCGACACACCCACGGCCGCGCCCGCGTCCGTGGGCGACATGCCCTTCCCCGTACCCGCGCCCGCGCCCGTGGGCGACACGCCCATCCCCGTACCCGCGCCCATGCCCGGCGGCGACACGCCCGCCCCCGGCGGCGATCTGCTGCCCGCCCCCACCTCGCCCGTCGGCGACGTACGACCCGTCGAGTCCGCCGACCGCGACCACCGGGAGCACCTCGAACCCCTGCCGCGGCGGACCGCGCGCGAAGGGCAGGACAATCCCGCCGAGGCCGTGCCGGGGATCCGGCCCGCCGACCGGGCCGCCGTGGCGGCGAACGCCGGTGCGCCGCCCGTTCCGCGCGCCGGAGCGGTGCGCGGGACCATGGCGAGGCCCCGACTGCCCCGGCGGCGAGCCCAGGAGCACCTCGTGCCGCAACTGCGCGATGCCCCGGTGTCACGCCAGGAATCCGGGTACGTCACCGGCCACGACCCCGGGCTGATGGCCGCCTTCCAGCGCGGGATGGGCCTCGCGGAGTCGGAACAGCGCCGGGAGCCGGGCCCTGCGCGGGAGCCGCACTCCCCGGGCGCCGCCCACCCCGCGTACCCCCTGGACACGTCCGGGCCGGCGGAGGCGCGGCCCGTGCTCCCGCCGGGGCAGCACCTCACCGTCCGGCACGACGGGAGCGAGCCGGCCGGATGACCACGAGCCCGCCCAGCCCGGCCACCACCCCCGACCCCAGAGCATGCGCAGACCTTCGGACCCCAAGGAGTCGATCCACCATGGCGAGCGATGCGCCGACCGGCCGTGTCTCCGACCTCGACTGGCTGATGAGCGGCCTCGTGCAGCGCGTACCGCACACCACCAGCGCGGTCTTGCTGTCCTGCGACGGACTGGTGAAGTCCGTGCACGGCCTCGACCACGACAGCGCCGACCACATGGCCGCCCTGGCCTCCGGTCTGTACTCCCTCGGCCGCAGCGCCGGCGTCCGCTTCGGCGACGGCGGCGAGGTGCGTCAGGTCGTCGTCGAACTGGACGCGACGCTGCTGTTCGTCACCACCGCGGGTACCGGCACCTGCCTGGCCGTGCTCGCGGGCCGCGAGGCCGACGCGGCCGTGCTGGGCTACGAGATGGCGATGCTCGTCAAGAGCGTCCGCCCCTACCTGGAGACCGCGCCCCGGCAGCATTCCGCCGAATCCCGGGCGCTGCGGCCTTGAGCGCGGCGGCGGCCGGCGACAGGCCCTGGCTCGACGACGCGGCCGGACGGCTGGTGCGTCCTTTCACCGTCAGCGACGGCCGTACCCGGCCCAGCATCGCGCTCGACCTGATGTCCCAGGTGATGGCCACCGGGGCGGCGCCGCCGGTCCACCTCGGCCCGGAGCACGGCCAGGCACTCGACCTGTGCCGCGCCCCCCTCCCGGTGGCCGAGATCGCCGCCCATCTGAAGCTGCCGGCCGTGGTGACCAAGGTGCTGCTGTCCGATCTCGTCGACTGCGGGGCGCTGACCACCGGGCCGCCCGCGTACCACCACCACCCCACCGACCGGGCTCTTCTGGAGGCAGTGCTCGATGGACTACGACGACAGCTCTGACTACGACGACGGACCCGGCCCCTTCCCCACCGCGCTGAAGATCCTGGTGGCGGGAGGGTTCGGGGTGGGCAAGACGACCTTCGTCGGCGCGGTCAGCGAGATCGCGCCGCTGAGCACGGAGGAGTTGCTCACCACGGTCAGCGCGGCCACGGACAACCTCGACGGCGTGGAGAACAAGGTCGAGACGACCGTCGCGATGGACTTCGGTCGCATCACCCTGGACCCGCGGCACGTGCTCTACCTGTTCGGCACGCCCGGCCAGGAGCGCTTCTGGTTCATGTGGGACGAGTTGTGCGAGGGCGCCCTGGGCGCGGTGATCCTCGCCGACACCCGCAGGCTGGAGGAGTGCTTCGCCGCCGTCGACTTCTTCGAACGACGCGGCCTCGCCTTCGTCGTCGGCGTCAACGAGTTCGACGGCGCCCACCGCTACGATGCCGAGGAGGTGCGCGCGGCCCTCGACCTCGACCCGCGGATCCCCGTGGTCCGCTGCGACGCCCGTATCTCCAGCTCAGGCATCCAGACCCTGCTGACCCTCGTCCGGCATCTCCTCGCCCACGCACCCGCCGTCCCCGCGCCGGCCCGGGGCGCGCACGGATGACCCCGGCACACTGACCCCGCACACCGTCAGGGAGCCCGTACATGACATACGACGACAGCGACGGAGCCCGGCCATGAGCTACGAGCCGCTCCGCCCGGCCGGTCGCCTGCTGCTGACCCCGGAGGACAAGGACGCCCCCGCCCGCACCGAGCGGCTGCGCCGCCTGGGCCTGGGGGAGCGGTCCGAGCCCGCTCTCGACGCCTTCGCCGACCGCCTCGCCGCGTTCACCCGGGCGCCGTACGCGATGGTCAACTTCCTGGACGAGCGGGGGCAGTTCTTCGCCGGGCTGCACCGGCCCGAACGCGATGTCCTGAGCGTGGACACCGACACCGGCACCGACGCCGGAGGGGACGGCGACGGAGGCCGGCGTGAGCTGGGCCGCCGGCTGGCCCGCGACTACGGCTTCTGCCCGCATGTCGTGGTGCGGCACAAGGCCCTGGTCCTCGAGGACGTGCGCGACTATCCGCGGTTCGCGGGCAACGCGATCGTGGACGAGTTCGGCATCCGCTCCTATCTGGGCGCACCGCTCATCGACAGTTCGCAGATGGTGCTCGGCACGGTGTGCGTCGTCGACGTCGAACCGCGGCCGTGGGGCCGGGAGGGGCTGCGGACCATCAAGGCGGCCGCCGCGGAACTCGCCCCCCGGCTGGAACGCCGGGAGCCCGAGGGTTTCCTGTTCTGACCTGTGGCGACGCCCGGGAACGGTGTGAAGCGGAGCTGTGGCCGTGCTTAAGAAATCCTCGATGGACCGGCGTGCCGCCGTACGGCAGATTGCTGATGGAATCCACCCCTCCCCCGGACGCGGGCTGCCCTGGCACGCCCTGACCCGGGGCCCGGAACCACAGGAGCGGTAGCGTTGAAGGCGCTGGTCAAGCAGAAGGCGGAGCCCGGGTTGTGGCTCGCGGACGTCCCCGAGCCCGTCATCGGACCGGGTGACGTACTGATCAAGGTCCTGCGGACCGGCATCTGCGGCACCGACCTGCACATCCGGGCCTGGGACGGCTGGGCCCAGCAGGCGATCCGCACCCCGCTCGTGGTCGGGCACGAGTTCGTCGGCGAGGTCGTCGAGACCGGCGCGGACGTCGACGACATCAAGCCCGGCGACCGGGTCAGCGGCGAGGGCCACCTGGTGTGCGGAAAGTGCCGCAACTGCCTGGCCGGACGCCGCCACCTGTGCCGGGCCACCATCGGCCTCGGGGTCGGACGCGACGGCGCGTTCGCCGAGTACGTCGCCCTGCCCGCCGCCAACGTCTGGGTGCACCGCGTCCCCGTCGACCTCGACATCGCCGCGATCTTCGACCCGTTCGGCAACGCCGTGCACACCGCGCTGTCCTTCCCGCTGGTCGGCGAGGACGTCCTGATCACCGGTGCGGGCCCGATCGGCCTGATGGCGGCGGCCGTCGCGCGGCACGCCGGCGCGCGCAACGTCGTCATCACCGACGTGAGCGAGGAGCGCCTCGAGCTGGCCCGCAAGATCGGCGTGAGCCTCGCCCTCAACGTCTCCAAGGACACGATCGCCGAGGGACAGCGCACGCTCGGCCTGCGCGAGGGCTTCGACGTCGGCCTGGAGATGTCCGGCCGCCCCGAGGCGATGCGCGACATGATCGCGAACATGACGCACGGCGGCAAGATCGCGATGCTGGGCCTGCCCGCCCAGGAGTTCCCCGTCGACTGGGCCCGCGTCGTCACCTCGATGATCACCATCAAGGGCATCTACGGCCGGGAGATGTTCGAGACCTGGTACGCCATGTCGGTACTGCTGGAGGGCGGCCTCGACCTCGCTCCCGTCGTCACCGGCCGGTACGGCTACGAGGACTTCGAGGAGGCCTTCACCGACGCGGCCAGCGGCAAGGGCGGAAAGATCATCCTCGACTGGACCGCGTGACCGCCTCCCTCACTCTCTTCCGCCGGCACCTTCAAGGAGCACCCTGATGTTCGACTCCGTGCGCGACGACCTGCGCGCCACCCTCGACGAGATCCGCGCCGCCGGGCTGCACAAGCCCGAGCGCGTCATCGGCAGCCCGCAGTCCGCGACCGTCGAGGTCACCGCGGGCGGCCGCCCCGGCGAGGTCCTCAACTTCTGCGCCAACAACTACCTCGGCCTCGCCGACCACCCCGAGGTCGTCACCGCCGCCCACCAGGCCCTGGACCGCTGGGGCTACGGCATGGCCTCCGTGCGCTTCATCTGCGGCACCCAGGAGGTGCACAAGGAGCTGGAGGCCCGGCTGTCGGCGTTCCTCGGCCAGGAGGACACGATCCTGTACTCCTCCTGCTTCGACGCCAACGGCGGCGTGTTCGAGACGCTGCTCGGCCCCGAGGACGCGGTCATCTCCGACGCCCTCAACCACGCCTCGATCATCGACGGCATCCGGCTGTCCAAGGCCCGCCGCTTCCGCTACGCCAACCGCGATCTCGCGGACCTGGAGCGGCAGTTGAAGGAGGCCACCGAGGGCGGGGCGCGCCGCAAGCTGGTCGTCACCGACGGCGTGTTCTCGATGGACGGCTACGTGGCGCCGCTGCGCGAGATCTGCGACCTCGCCGACCGCTACGACGCCATGGTCATGGTCGACGACTCCCACGCCGTCGGCTTCGTCGGCCCCGGCGGCCGCGGCACCCCCGAACTGCACGGCGTCATGGACCGCGTGGACATCATCACCGGCACCCTCGGCAAGGCGCTCGGCGGCGCCTCCGGCGGCTACGTCGCCGCCCGCGCCGAGATCGTCGCCCTGCTGCGCCAGCGCTCCCGGCCGTACCTGTTCTCCAACACGCTCGCCCCGGTGATCGCGGCTGCCTCCCTGAAGGTCCTTGACCTGCTGGAGTCCGCGGACGACCTGCGGGTCCGGCTCACCGAGAACACCGCGCTGTTCCGCCGCCGGATGACCGAGGAGGGCTTCGACATCCTCCCCGGCGACCACGCCATCGCCCCGGTGATGATCGGCGACGCGGCCGAGGCGGCCCGCATGGCGGAGCTGCTTCTGGAACGCGGCGTGTACGTGATCGGCTTCTCCTACCCGGTCGTGCCGCAGGGCCAGGCGCGCATCCGCGTGCAGCTCTCCGCCGCGCACTCCATCGAGGACGTGAACCGCGCGGTGGACGCGTTCGTCGCGGCGCGCGCCGAGCTGGAGGGCTGAGCCGGAGACCGCCCGGTCCCAGGTCTTGCGATAATCGTTCGCATGATCGAAGCGCGGCGGCTGCACATCCTCCGTGCGGTGGCCGACCACCGCACGGTGACCGCCGCTGCCGCCGCGCTCTACCTCACCCCCTCGGCCGTCTCGCAGCAGCTCACGGCCCTGGAGCAGGAGACCGGCCACCGGCTGGTCGAGCGCGGCGCCAAGGGCGTACGGCTGACCCCGGCCGGGGAGATCCTGCTCAGCCACACCAACGCGGTCCTCGCCCAGCTGGAGCGGGCGGAGGCCGAACTCGCCGCCTACGGCTCCGGCGAGGCCGGCACGGTGACGGTCGCCGCCTTCGCCACGGGCATCGCGCAGGTGGTGGCGCCCGCGGTGGCCCGCCTGGCCGGTACGGCGCCCGGCATCCGCATCCGCGTGCGGGACGCGGAGGGCGACGCCAGCCTGCCCATGGTGCTGGACCGGCAGGTCGACGTGGCGGTCGCCGTCGAGTACCGGGGCGCGCCGTCCGCCGACGACCCCCGGCTGACCCACGTACCGCTGTACGCCGAGCCGTTCGACGCGGTCGTTCCGGTCGCCCACCGGCTGGCCGACGCCGCCGAGGTCCAGCTCGCCGAGCTGGCCAAGGACACCTGGATCGGTCCCTACCCCGGCAACCCCTGCCACGACGTGGTCGTCCTGGCCTGCGAGAGCGCCGGCTTCCAGCCCCGCCTGGAACACTCCTCCGACGACTTCCGCGCCGTCGTGGCCCTCGCCTCGGCCGACGCGGGCGTGGCCCTCGTCCCGCGCTCCGCGCTGCGCGGCATGGACCTCACCGGCGTGGTCGTCCGGCCCGTGGACGGCGTGGCGCCCACCCGACGGGTCTTCGCGGCGGTGCGCCGTGGCGCCGAGGGGCACCCGCTGATCCGCCCGGTGCTCCAGGCCCTGGACGAGGCGGCGCAGACGTAGGGGGTGTCCCCGGCTTCCTCGGGCCGGCTGTCAGTGGCACGGGTTAGCGTGCGTGGCATGCCGGATGCCCATGACGTACGCCGTATCGCCCTGTCCCTGCCGGACACCACCGAGAAGACCGCCTGGAGCATGCCCACGTTCCGGGTCGCGGGGAAGATGTTCGCCACCCTGCCGGAGGAGGAGACCTCCATAGCCGTGCGCTGTCCCAAGGAGGAGCGGGACGAACTGGTCCTGGCCGAGCCGGAGAAGTTCTGGATCGCCGGTCATGAGGCGCAGTTCGCCTGGGTACGGGTCCGGCTCGCGGCGCTGGAGGACGAGGCCGAGCTGCGGGACATCCTGGCGGACTCCTGGCGCCAGGCGGCTTTGCCGCGGCTGCTCGAGGCCCATCCGGAGCTGGGACTGCCCACCGCCCCCTGACAACCCCTCGGGCGTTGTCAGCGAGCCGTGGCATGATCCGGAGACAGTGGGGCAGGCCGGCGCGGGAGGGGCCGCGGTCGGCCGGGGAGTGGGGGATCGGTCGGGGAGGGGAGTGCCGCAGGGATGACCGGGACGTCGTCGCAGCCGTCGCAGCCGTCGACGGGGGAGGCACCGGGGCGGGACGAGCTCGCTGCCGCTGCCGCAGCTGGGGTCGGGGCTGGGGCCGGAGCGGGGGCCCGAGTCGAGGCCGGAGCCGGAGTGGGGGACGGAGGTCTGGCGCGGCCCGTGTGGTCGCGGGACTTCGCGCTGTTCTTCGTCGCGCGGGCCGTCGCCCGGCTCGGCGACACCATGCTGCCGGTCGCCCTCGCCGCGGGCCTGCTCCAGCACGGGTACGGTGCGGGCGCGGTCGGCCTCGCCATGGCCTCGACGGCCGCCGCCTTCGCCGGTCTCGTGGTCTTCGGCGGGGTCATCGCCGACCGGTTCAGCACCCGCAAGCTGATGATCGGCGCCGACCTGGTGCGGGTCGGCACCCAGTCCCTGGCCGCCGTGCTCTTCTACTCCGGGCACGTGGTGCTCTGGGAGATCTGCGCGATCGGCCTCGTCAACGGCGTGGCGGGCGCCGTGTTCCAGCCCGGCGTGGCGAGCACGGTGCCCCGGCTCGCCTCCGACGTCCAGGCGGCCAACGGCGCCATACGCATCGCCGAGTCCGCGGCCCAGCTCGCGGGCCCCGCCGCCGCGGGCCTGCTCGTCGGCTTCGCCTCACCCGGCGGGGTGTTCGCGGCGCACGCCGCCACCTACGGGGTCAGCGCCCTGTGCCTGCTCCTGCTCCGGCTGCCCGCGCTCACCCGGACCAGCACCCCGGACGCCACCGCGACCGGTGCCTTCAGAGCGGATCTGATCGCAGGATGGCGGGAGTTCAGGGCCAGGTCATGGCTCTGGGGCGTCATCGCCGTCTGGTGTCTGTACATGATCGCCGTCTGGGGTCCGACCGTCCCGCTGGTGGCGACCGAAGTCGTCCAGCAGCACGGCCCGCGCGCCTACGGCCTGATCAACTCCGCCCTCGGCGCCGGTACCGTCGTCGGCGGCTTCCTCGCCCTGCGGCTGCGCCCCCGCCGTATGCTCCGCGCCGGAGCTTTCGCCCTGTTCGCCTTCGTCGGCTTCCCGGCGACGGTCGGGGCCGGCTTCGGCGTGCCGGCCATGGCGGCCGGCGCCGCCGTCGCCGGGGCGGGCATGTCGTTCTGGGGCGTGATGTGGGCGACCAGCGTCCAGACCCAGGTCCCCTCCGACGTCCTCAACCGCATCCACGCCTACGACGTGGCGGGCTCCCTCGCCATGATGCCCGTGGGCCAGGCCCTGGCCGGCCCGGCCGCCACCGTCCTGGGCGCGGACCATGTGCTGCTGGTGTCCGCCGGGATGAGTCTCGTCGTCCCGGCGATCCTGCTGGCGGTGCCCGCGATACGCGGCCTCATACGTGCCGACGCACGCGGCACCCATGGCCCGCACGCGCCCGAGGGGGCCGTGGAGACGGCACCCGGTCGGACGCAGCCCGAACCCCACTGACGGGGGCGACTTTGGCCCCGGGGCCGGCCACCGCCACCCTGCCTTCGCGCGAAAGCCTTCAGACACCGGCCCCTGAAGGCGCTGGCCCCCCTTGAGGCATCGGCCTTCAGACATCGAGCCTTCCGATACCGGCTTCGGGGGACAGGCCCTCAGGCGCCTGAGGCGCTTGCGATGCCCGCCCCGGCCCGGGTCCCGAGGAACGCAGAGATCCGTTCCCGCAGCGACCGGGCGTCGAGCCCGTGCGCGGCGGTGTGCTCCTCCGCGGTCCCGTAGCGCCGCAGCTCGGCGCGGCGCACGCCGAGCCCCAGGACGCGGTGCGGCACATCGCGGAGCGCGTCGTTCGCCGCCGAGGCCGACGTGCCCGACAGGTACGGCTCGACCAGGACGACGTCCGTACCGGCGGCCTCGGTGGCCCGGCGCAGCGCGGCCGCGTCGAAGGGCCGTACGGTCGTCGCGTACAGCACGGTGGTGTCCAGGCCCTCCGTCGCGGTGAGCACGGCGTCGAGCAGGGGCCCGACGGCGACCACCACGCCCGAGCGGCCCTCGCGGACGGTCACGAAGTGCTCGCCGTCGACCGCGCGGCGGTGGGCGTTCGACTGCACGGACAGCCGTACGTAGACCTTGTCGTCGCCCGCGGCGACCGCGTGCCGCAGCAGCGCCTCGGCCTCGTCCGGGTGCCCTGGCACATGGACGGTCCAGCCGTCCAGGGTGTCGAGCAGTGCCACGTCGCCGGGTGCCATGTGGGTGTAGCCGCCCGCGGGCCAGTCGAAGGAGGCGGCGGCGCTGACCAGCACCGCGCCCACGCCCTGGTGCCCCAGATCCAGTTTGACCTGTTCGAAGGGGCGCTCGACGAGGAAGCTCGCGAAGGTGTGCAGGATGGGTCGCATACCGGTCAACGCCAGTCCGGCGCCGGCTCCGACGAGGAGCTGCTCGCGGATGCCGACGTTGATCACCCGGTCGGGATGCCGGCGCCACGCGTCGGTGAAACCGTCCTTGCCGATCTCGGCGAGGACGAGCGCCACCCGCGGATCCTCGTCGAGCAGGCGCGAGACGGCCGGTGCGAGACGGTCACGCATGGTGTCCATGAAGGTCGGGCCTTTCTGTGTCGGGAAGTCGGGGGTCTGCTCTGCGCCTCTGGATCACGGGTTCTTCGGCTCCACCCGGGCCACCACCACGTGCGGGCGCCCCGGATGCGGCGCGGTGAACGCGGCGTACAGCGCCTCGTGATCGCGGCCGTCGACGCTCACGGTCGACCAGCCCGCCACCTCGAAGCGGGCCACGATCCCCCCGGGACGGGCATGACTGGCGGAGGCGTTGTCGACGACGACGGTGTGCAATTGTTCGAGTCCGGCGGGCCCCGCGAAGGCGATGGCCTCGTGGTTGCTGCCCTCGTCCAGTTCGGCGTCCCCGGTCAGCACCCACACGCGGGGCCGCTTCAGCCCCTGGGCACGCAGCCCCAGGGCCGTGCCGACGGCGATGGGCAGTCCGTGCCCGAGCGACCCGCTGCCGATCTCGGCGCCCGGCACCAGGGTGCGGTCCGGATGGTGGCCGAGCGGGGAGTCGTAGGTACCGAAGTCCGGCAGCCAGTCGACCGGCACGAAGCCCTTCGCGGCGAGCACCGCGTAGTACGCCATCGGGCCGTGCCCCTTCGACAGCAGGAACCGGTCCCGCTCGGGGTCGTCCGGCTGCTCCGGGCGGACCCTGAGCACCCGGTCGTAGAGCACCCAGAGCACGTCCAGCGTGGACGTGGCCGCCGGTCCGTGCTTCTCGTCGCCGGTCATGAGCCCCATCAGCCCGGGCAGATCGCCGTAGCCGTGGGCGCGTTCGGTCTCCTCGATGATCGTCATGCCACGATCGTGTGACCTCAACCAAACTTGAGGTCAAGTAGCGCCACCCCGTCACCGCCCGGACAAAACCCGTGCGCGACCACCGACCTGAGTGCGGTATTGTTTTCCTGCGCGTTCAGCCAGGGGAAACCCCAGGTCAGACGGGCAACGGGACGTGGCGCAGCTTGGTAGCGCACTTGACTGGGGGTCAAGGGGTCGCAGGTTCAAATCCTGTCGTCCCGACTGGAGACAGTCGCAGATCAGGGCCGGTTTCGGAGACATCCGAAACCGGCCCTTGGTCATTCTCGGAACGTGGGGCGCGCAGCACGCTGAGGGCGGAACACCCTGTACGCATCGGCCCGTTCGCCGAGCTGCATCATGGCCGGCTTGCGACTGTGGCAGCCAGTACCGGTGTCCTGGATCATCGCCATTCCGGCGAAGCCCGCGTTGTTGACGAGGTGGTCGAACGTCCCCCGCTGCCATGTCTCGCGCAGGGCATCGGCCACAGCCTCACGGAAGGCCGGGAATCCCGCTGTGTCCCCGATGCCGAGGGGCAGCGCCACGGCGGTGCCGCCCAGTAGCTGGATCCGGGCGACAGTGTGCTTGGCTCCCTGCTCGTTGGAGCTGTATGTCGGGATGACGCAGGTAGCCGTCGTCACTGGCGCCAGCTCCGGTATCGGCGAGAGCGCGGCCGTCCAGATCGCCAAGCGCGGGGTCGTTCATGATGTGCCTCCTGCGCACGTGGGGCCCGTAGTCCCCACACGAAATGTGACACCTCAAGGCAACCAATCCGACGCCCCGGCGGGACAGCAGGATCCTCCCGGCCTCTTGCCTGATCCTGCCGAGTCTTTCCCGGCGGGCCGAAGGCACAGGGCCGGACGGACCGTGACCGCCGAGGGCCTCGGATCTCCGGGGGCCCTCTCTTCCGCCTCGGGAAGGCGGAGGAGAGGGCCCTTGCACAACGGCCTCCCTACGGCCGGTCGTCCCCGGTCTGCGGGTGGACGCAGTGCCACCGGTGGGATTCGTCCGGGTCGGACCGGGCCGCGGGGAAGGCCGTCACGCAGGCGTCGTCGGCCTTCCAGCAGCGGGTGCTGAAGGGGCAGCCCGGCGGTGGGTTGACCGCCGACGGCACCGGCCCGTGCAGCACGATGCGTTCGCTGCGCTCCATCAGGCTCGGGGTGGCCGACAGCAGGGCCTGGGTGTACGGGTGCGCGGGGGAGTCGGCGACGCGTCGCGCCGGGCCCTCCTCCACGATCCGGCCGAGGTAGAGCACCGCGAGCCGGTCGGCGAGGTGCCGCACGGTCTGGATGTCGTGCGAGATGAACACCATGCCGAGGTTCAGCCGGTCCCGCAGGTCCACCAGGAGGTTGAGGACCTGCGCGCGCACCGACACGTCGAGGGCGCTGGTCGGCTCGTCGGCGACGATCAACTCCGGTTCCAGGGCGAGCGCGCGGGCGATGGCGACGCGCTGGCGCTGCCCGCCCGAGAGCTGTCCCGGCAGGGCCCGCAGGGTGTGCGCGGGCAGGCCGACCAGGTCCAGCAACTCCTCGACCCGCGCGTCGCGTTCCTTGTCGTCACCCCGCCGGTGCACGTCCAGCGGGTCACGCAGGATCCGGCCAACCGGCAGCCGCGGGTTCAGGGCGGTCGACGGGTCCTGGAAGACGACGCCGACGGAGGACCCGAACTCGCCGCGCCGCCGGGCGCCGGGCATCGTCCACAGGTCCTCGCCGTGGAAGGTGACCGTGCCCTCGGTGGGCCGCTGCAGACCCGTCAACACCCGGGCCAGGGTCGACTTGCCGCAGCCGGACTCGCCGACCAGGCCGACGATCTCCCCGCGCCCGACCTCCAGCGAGGCGTCGGTCAGGGCGTGCACGTGGCTGCGGTCGAACAGGCCGCCGCCGCGGGCCTTGTGGCGTACGTGAACGTGGTCGAGCCGGATCATCGGTTGCTCCCCTGAAGCATGGCGGCCGGCACGGGGTGGTGGCACGCGGTGCTGTGGTCGGGCCCGCCGCCGGGGACGGGCGGGGTGGTGCGGCACACGTCGGTGGCCGCGGCGCAGCGCGAGGCGAACCGGCAGCCGTCCCCGAAGCGACGGGGCGCCGGGACGATGCCGGGGATCTGGTGCAGCCGCTCGGCGCCCGCCTCCAGGGACACCACCGAGCCGAGCAGCCCGCGGGTGTAGGGGTGGGCGGGCGCGGACAGCAGCGACCGTGTCTCGGCGACCTCCGCGACCTGGCCGGCGTACATCACGGCGATCCGGTGCGACAGGTCGCCGACGAGCGCCAGGTCGTGGGAGACGAGGATCATCGCGAAGCCGAGCTCGTCGCGCAGCCGTTCGAGCAGCTCCACCACCTGGGCCTGGACGGTGACGTCGAGCGCGGTGGTCGGCTCGTCCGCGATCAGCAGGCGGGGGCTGCGGGAGAGCGCCATGGCGATCAGTACGCGCTGACGCTGGCCGCCGGAGAGTTCGTGCGGGTAGCTGCGCAGGGTCCGCCGCGGGTCGAGGCCGACCAGTTCGAGCAGTTCCGCGGGGGTCTGCGTACCGCCGCGGCTGGTGAGCTGCTTGAGCTGACGGCCGACGAGCACCGAGGGGTTCAGTGAGGAGAGAGCGTCCTGGTAGACCATGGCGATCTCCGGGCCGTTGAGGGCACGGCGCTGCCGGGGGCCGAGCTCCAGGAGGTTTTGGCCGCGGTACTCGACGCGACCGCCGACCTCGGCGTTGCGGGCCAGCAGCCCCATGACGGCCAGGCTGGTGATGCTCTTGCCGCATCCGGACTCCCCGACCAGGCCGAGGGTCTCGCCCTCGCGGACCGAGAAGGAGATGCCGTCCACGACCCGGGTGTCGCCGTAGCGGTCCGGGAAGCGGATGGTCAGGTCCTCCACGACCAGGAGCTCGGGCGCGTCGCCGGCGACCGGAGTGACGGCGGACGGACCACTCAGCACACGCGCGGAGAGCCGGGCGAGCGCGGCGTCGACGTCCGTGGCGGCGTCGGTGCTCGCGGCGGGACCAGCGGCACCGGAGGCACCGGCCGCGCCGGCGGACTCGGTGCTCCCCGCCGCACCGGACGCGGCGGACCCGGGCATGGAGGGCGCCGACGGCTGTGGATCCCCGTCGTCCGCGCGGGCGTCGGACGGGGCCGCCGCCGCGTCGGTGAGGCCCTCGGACAGGATGTTCAGGGCGAGTACGGTCGCCAGCAGCACAAGGCCGGGCAGCAGGGTGGCCCACCAGCCGCCCGACAGCAGGATCTGCCGGCCGTAGGACAGGACGTTGCCCCAGCTGGGGTCGGGGTCCTGCACGCCGGCCCCGATGAAGGACAGGCTGGCCTCGAAGATGATGGCGTCGGCGACCAGCACGGTGGCGAACACCATGACGGGCGCGGCGCAGTTGACGGCCACGTGGCGGACGACGATGTACGCGCGGCGGGCGCCGATCACCTTCTCGGCGGCCACGTAGTCCTCGCCGTACTGCGCCATGACGTTGGCGCGCACCACACGGGCGAGCGAGGGCATGTAGACGAACGCGATACAGAGGATGAGCACGGGCAGGCTGGTGCCGAAGACGGTGACCAGCACGGCCGCGAGCGCGATCGGCGGGAAGGCCATCACGATGTCGAGGGTGCGCATCACCGACTCGTCGCCGAGTTTGCGCGAGGTGGCGGCGAGTGAGCCGAGGACGGCGCCCAGCACGAGGGCGGCGGCGGTCGAGCCGAGACCGATGACCAGGGAGTACCGGGCGCCGTGGACGACACGCGCGAAGATGTCCCGGCCGACCCGGTCGGTGCCGAACCAGTGGGCGCCGCTGGGCGCCTGGACGGGGACGCCGGTGGCGAGCGGATCGGCGGCGATCAGCGGCGCGAACACGGCGGCGAGGACCACGACCGCCAGCACGCCGAGGGCGAGCCGTGAGGACGGCGGAAGCGCCCGGAACCGGATGCCGGGGCGGGACAGTCTCCTGACGAGACCGCTTCTGGGGAACATGTCACACCGTCCTGATACGCGGGTTGACCAGCAGGTACAGCAGGTCGACGACGACGTTGACGACCAGGAAGGCGACGGCGATGGTGAGCACGGTGCCCTGGACGAGTGCGACGTCGCCGCCGGTGACCCCCTCGAGGATCAGCTTGCCCATGCCGGGCAGGTCGAAGATCGTCTCGATCACGACCGCTCCGCTGAGCAGGTAGCCCACCCGTACGCCGAGCACGGTCAGCGGGGTGATGAGCGCGTTGCGCAGCACGCCCCGGACGACGACGTGACGGGGCAGTCCGTTGCCGGTGGCGGTCCGTACGTAGTCGCGGTCCAGCTCGGCCACCATGGAGGTGCGCACCAGACGGGCCAGCGAGGCCGCGACGGGGACCGCGAGGGCGAAGGCCGGCAGGGTCAGGGACCTGAGCCAGCCGCTGAAGGAGTCGGCCGGGTTGACGTAGCCCCCGGTGGGGAACACCGGGCTGTTCAGGGCGAACTGCTGGATGAGCAGCACCCCGAGCCAGAACGACGGGACCGCTACGCCCGCGATCGACAGCACCCGGGTGAGCTGGTCGGGCCAGCGGTCCCGGAAGACCGCGCCGGTCACGCCGAGCACGAGGGCGAGGACGATCGCGATCACCAGACCGAGCGCGGTGAGCTGGAGGGTGAGGGGAAGCGCGACAGAGATGCGGTCGAGTACCGGCTGGCTGGGCGGCACGGTGGAGCCGAGGTCTCCGCTCAGCAGCCGGCCGAGGAAGCGGACGTAGCGCACCGGCAGCGGGTCGTTGAGGCCGTTGGCCTCGGCGAAGGCAGCGCGGGCCGCGGCCGAGGCGCCGTCGCCCAGAGCGTTGTAGGCGGGGTCGACGGGCGAGAACTGAAGCACCACGAAGACGAGCAGCGTGATGCCGAGGATCATCATCGGCATGATCGCCAGACGGCGCAGCGCGAGCCGGAGGAATGTGACCATCGTGGGTTCCTAGAGAAGGGGGAGGGCACCGGGGTTGCGGCAGCCGTCCGGCGGGCGCCGGGGTTGTGTCAGCCGTTCGGCGGACACGGCTGCCGCCCGGCGGGGCCGGGTTGTGGCAGCCGTTTGGTACGGCACGGTTGCGTCAGCCGCCCGGCGAGCGCCGGTACGGCAGCCGCCCAGCAGGCCCGCGGGCGCGGCAGCCGTCCGGCGGGCGCCGGAGCTGTGGCAGCCGCCCAGCGGGGCCGGGTCGTGGCAGCCGCCTGGTAGGCACCGGACTGCGGTTGCTGTCCAGCAGGCCCCGGGCACGGCAGCCGTCCGGCGGGCGCCGGGGCCGGCGTCAGCCGTTCGGCAGGCAGACAAGCTGTGGCAGCCGCCTGGTAGGCACCGGATTGCGGTTGCTGTCCAGCAGGCCCCGGGCACGGCGGCCGCCCAGCAGGCCCGCGGGCCCGGCAGCCGTCCGGCGGCCGACGGGCCGGCGTCAGCCGCTCGGCAGGCACCGGCGCGCGGCCACCGCCCGGCAGGCACCGGCGCGCGGCCACCGCCCGGCAGGCACCGGCGCGCGGCCACCGCCCGGCAGGCGGTGCCGTGGCCGCGGCAGCCGTCCGGCGGGGTCCCCGCCGGAGTGACCGTGCGCGCCGCCGTGGCGACGGGGCCGGACGGCGAGTCAGGCGCGGCCGACGTCCAGGAGCGACAGGCCGGTCGTCGGCAGGGGCTTGAACCCCCGCAGCGCCTTGTCGTTCCAGGCCGTGGGCAGCTTGCGGTGCAGCACGGGATAGAGGGCGGCGGCGTCCGCGACCAGGTCGACGGCCTGGCCCCACAGCTCCTTGCGCGTGGCCTCGTCGGCGGCCTGGGCGGCCTTGTCCAGGAGGGAGTTGACCTTCTTGTACTCGGCGGTCCCGCCCCAGCCGTAGCGGCTCTCGGGCCACAGTCCGGAGTAGTACCAGCGCATCAGCAGGTCGACGTCGTTGCCGAAGACGGACGGGTCGCCGGGGGCGAGCAGGACGGTGTAGGAGCCGGCGTCCACCTTGGCGTACTGGGCGGAGGACTGGCCGATGCTCAGCGTGGTCTTCACGCCGATCGCGTCCCAGCTCTCCTTGACCAGCGGGGCCACGTCCTTGACCCAGCCGGTGTCGGTGGTCAGCAGCGTGACCGAGAGGTTCTTGGCGCCGGCCTCGTCGAGCAGCTTCCTGGCCCTGGCCGGGTCGTGCCCGTAGACCGTGGCGGCCTGGTGGAAGTCGGGGTGGGTGGGCTGGAGGTAACTGCGCGCGGCCGTGCCGTTGCCGGCCATGGCCGTGGTGATGAGCTTGTCGGTGTCCAGCGCGTAGTGCAGCGCCTGGCGCACCCGCTTGTCGTCGAAGGGCTTCTTCTTGCAGTTGAACATCAGGAAGAGCAGGCCGAAGGACTGCACGGACTCGACCTTCACCTTCCGGGCGAGGCGGTCCACGTCCAGGTAGGGCACGTCCTCGATGGCCTGCACGCGGCCGGACTCCATGGCGCTGACCCGCGCGGCGGGGTCGGAGACCAGGCGCCAGACCATCTTCTTGGCCTTGGCCGGGTGGCTGCCGTTGTACTTGTCGTACGCCTCGAAGACGATCTTGTCCTCGCGGGTCGCCGAGACCATCCGGTACGGGCCCGAGCCGACCGGCAGGGCGTCGAAGCCCTTCTGGTCCGCCTCCACCAGCTTCTTCGGAACGATCTTGGCGACCGAGACACGGCCGGGGAACAGCGCGAAGGGATACTTCAGCTTGAACTCGACCGTCCTGGCGTCGACTGCCTTCACCGAGTCGAGGAACGGCAGGAACTGCGCCATCAGGGAGGCGTTCTTCTCGTCGAGGATCCGCTCGAAGCTGTGGACGACGTCCTCGGAGGTGACGTCGGAGCCGTCGTGGAAGGTGGCGCCCTCGCGCAGGGTGGCGCGGTAGGTGGTGGCGTTCACCTTGACCGGCAGCGCGGTGGCCAGGCCGGGCCGGGCTTCGAGGGTGGCCGGATCCAGGTCCACCAGGCCCTCGAAGACGTGCAGGTTGGCGGCGATCGGGGTGGCGCCCGAGGCGGTCATCGGGTCGAAGCCGGTCGAGAGGGCGTAGGAGATGCCCGTCTCGATGGTGTCCTTACCTCCCGAGCCGCCCGCGCCGGCGTCCGAGCCGGTCGAGGCCGGGCCGCTGCACGCGGAGATCGAGGCGGTCAGGGCCGAGGCGGCCCCGAGGGCACTCGCATAGCGCAGAAATCTGCGACGATCCATGCCGACGGGCGTCTTGTACGACACGAGAGGTCCCTCCTGGGGGCGGCACAAAGCGAGGAAACGAAAGAAGAATTGAGGTCTCGTCATCAGACGTCTGATGTCCGACCTTGATAGGCTGTGAAGGTAGCTTCATTGAGCAGAAGGGGTCAAGAGGTGAATTCGTCGCGTCCGCAAGAGGTCCGTGCGGCGGTCAGGCCGTCACTGCGTCAGGAGGTCTCGGAGGCGATCAAGAGCTACATCCTCGACAATCACCTCAAGCCGGGGGACCCGCTGCCGTCGGAGGCGGAGTTGTGCACCGCCCTCGGTGCCAGCCGGTCCAGCATCCGTGAGGCCGTGAAGACCCTGGCGGTGCTGGACATCGTCGAGGTGCGGCGCGGTCACGGCACGTATGTCGGCCGGCTGAGCCTGTCCGCGCTGGTGGAGGGGCTGGCCTTCCGTGGCCTGCTCAGCCCCAAGGACGACTTCCGGATCCTGTCCGAGCTGATCGAGGTGCGGGAGCTGATCGAACGCGGCATGGCCGCGCGCATCATGGCGACGCTCGGGCCCGAGGATCTCGACGCCCTCGACGCCCTCGTCGACGAGATGGACCGGCGCGGCGCCCATGACGACCGCGGCTTCGCGGAATGCGACCGGTCCTTCCATGAGCGGCTGATGAAGCCGCTGGAGAACGAGCTGGTCAGCCAGCTCTCGCTGGCCTTCTGGGACGTCTACGCCATCGTCGCGCCCCAGTTGGAGGGCATCTCCGAGGAGGCCGAGGCGGGAACCATCGCCGACCACCGTGCCATCGTGCGGGCGGCCAGGCAGGGGGACGTCGAGGGCTTCGTGCACGCCCTCTCCGGCCACTACGCGCCGGTGCGCAGGCGGCTGGCGGAGGCGCAGGCGCACGCGGGCCGGGGTGCGGTGGGCGAGGCCGAACGCACCGCCTGACAGCTCACGGGAAGCCGCCCGGGCATGCCGCCTGACCGGTCACCGGAAGCCGCCCGAGCGCACCGCCTTACCGGTCGCCGGAAGTCGCGTGCCCGTACCGGCGGGCTCCGGACGTCGTTCCCAACGCGGGACCTGCCGCCCGGGTCTGAGTCGAGAGTGTGAGCCATCCCCCTCTTGACCGACCCGGGCGGCCGCGTCTTATGGTTCAGACGTCAGACATCTGACGTCCTTTTCGCGGCCGGCTGCGATCCACAGTTCTCGCAGTTCCGTCACCCAGCCCATGGAGTAGCCCCCATGCCTCTGACCGCACCCCTGCGCGGAGTCGTCCCGCCCGTGTGCACCCCGCTCGACGCCCACGGCGAGGTCGACACGGCCTCCCTGGCCCGGCTGGTCGAGCACCTGCTCGGCGGCGGCGTCCACGGGCTCTTCGCCCTCGGCTCGACCAGCGAGGTCGCCTACCTCACCGACGAGCAGCGGGGCACCGCCCTGGAGACGGTGGTCAACGTGGTCGACGGACGGGTACCGGTCCTCGCCGGCGTCATCGACACCACCACCCCCCGCGTCCTGGACCACGCCCGCGAGGCGGCCAGGCTCGGCGCGGACGCCCTGGTCGTCACCGCGCCGTTCTACACCCGCACCCACCCCCGGGAGATCGCCGCCCACTTCCGCAGGATCCGCCAGACGGTGGACCTGCCGCTGTTCGCCTACGACCTGCCGGTCTCCGTGCACAGCAAGCTGTCGACCGCCCTGATCCTCGAACTGGCCGCCGACGGCACCCTGGCCGGGCTCAAGGACAGCAGCGGCGACGAGGGCTCCCTGCGCCGCCTGCTCGTCGCACTCGGCGGACGCCAGGGCCGCGCCGAGGGACCCGCCCCCGCCTTCTCCGTCCTCACCGGCTCCGAACTGACCGTGGACGCGGCCCTGCTGGCCGGCGCCGACGGCGTCGTCCCCGGCCTCGGCAACGTCGACCCCGCCGGCTACGTCCGGCTCTACGAGGCGGCCCGGGCCGGCGACTGGCCGCTGGCCGTCCAGGAGCAGGAGCGGCTCACCGGCCTGTTCACCATGGTCGACGCGGGCCCCGAGGCCGAGATGGGCCGCAGCTCCTCCGCACTGGGCGCGTTCAAGACGGCGCTGCGACTGCTGGGCGTCATCGACTGCGGCGACACCGCCTTCCCGCAGATCCAGCTCGGCGCCGCACCCGTAGCCGCGGTCGACGCGCGGCTGCGCGCCGCCGGGCTCACCCCGGTCCGATGACGCGGACCCCGGCCCCGCACACCACTCCCGTCATCGGACTCGACCTGGGCGGCACCAAGATCGCGGCCGCCCTGGTCGGCCCGGACGGCACGGTGCTGCGCCGGCACACCCGCCCGACACCGGCGCGGGCGGGCGCGCCGGCCGTGCTCGACGCGCTCGCCGCCGCGGCCCGCGAGGTGGACGACGGCGCCCGGGCGATCGGAGTCGCCGCCGCCGGAGTCGTGGACCCGCGCACCGGCATCGTCACCAGCGCCACCGACTCCATCACCGGATGGGCCGGCACCGCGCTGGCCGCAGGCCTGTCCGACCGTACGGGGCTGCCGGTCGCCTGCGACAACGACGTACGCGCCACGGCCGCCACCGAACTCGCCGAGGCCGGCGACCCGTACGCCTCCCTCGTCTACGTCGCCGTGGGCACCGGAGTCGGCGGCGCCGTCGCGGTGGACGGCCGGATGCTGCACGGCAGCGCGGGCATCGCGGGCCACCTCGGTCATGTGCCGAGCCCCGAGGCCACCGGCCTGCCCTGCACCTGCGGCGGCAGCGGCCACCTGGAGGCGATCGCCTCGGGACCCGCGATCACGGCCCTGTACGAGCGCCTGAGCGGCCGCACCGCCGACCGCCTCCAGACCGTGGCGGAACGCGCCGGCGCGGGCGACGCCACCGCACGGCAGGCGATCACCACCGGGGCGCGGGCCACGGGAAGCGCCGTCGGCGGACTGGCCAACGCGCTCGGCCCGCACCGCGTCGTGATCGGCGGCGGCGTACCCCGGATCGGCGACCTGTACTGGTCCGCGCTGACCGACGCCTTCCGCGCCGAGCTGATGGCCCCGCTGCGCCATCTGCGCCCGGTCCCTCCGCGCCTCGGCTCCGACGCGGCCGTCCTGGGGGCGGCCCTGCTCACCCGCACCGCGTCCCCGCACTTCACAGGAGGACCCCGATGACCACGACCCCCTCGCCCGTAGCCGCCGTCGCGGGCCGGCTGATCGTCTCCTGCCAGGCCCCCGAGGGCGACCCGATGCGCGACACCGCGACCCTGGTGCGGCTGGCGCGCTCGGCCGAGGCCGGCGGCGCCGCGGCCGTCCGCGTCAACGGCCCCGAGGTGGTGGCCGCCGTCGCCGCCGCCGTCTCCCTTCCGGTGATCGGGCTGTGGAAGGACGGCGACACCGGCGTCTACATCACCCCGACCGTGCGGCACGCCCTCGCCGTCGCCGAGGCCGGCGCCCACGTGGTCGCCGCGGACGCCACGGCCCGCCCGCGTCCGGACGGCGGCTCCTTCGCCGACCTCGTGACCGCCGTGCACGCGGCGGGCGCCCTGGTCATGGCGGACGTCGCCACGCTGGAGGAAGGCCTGCTCGCCGCCGGGCAGGGCGCCGACTTCGTCTCCACCACCCTGTCGGGATACGCGCCCGGCTCCCCGCGCCAGTCCGGCCCCGACCTGGAGCTGGTCGCCGCCCTCGCCCGCGCGACCGGTACCCCGGTCGTCGCCGAGGGACGGATCGGCACCCCCGAGGAGGCGGCCGAAGCGCTCACCCGGGGCGCCCACAGCGTGGTCGTCGGCACCGCCATCACCGCCCCGACCGCCCTCACCCACCGCTTCGCGACGCACCTCACACGTCGATAGAGGCGTCTTTACCTTCCGACGGTGCTCGGCGACGAGTCCGTCCGGCATCCTGGAGCAACCGTGCACCACATCGCGCCATCCAAGCCGCCCTGGTTCCGCCAGGTGGACCGCAGTCAGTGGAAGTCGTTCTTCGCCGCCTGGATCGGCTACGTCCTCGACGGCTTCGACTTCGTGCTGATCACCCTGGTCCTCACCGAGATCAGCGCGGACTTCCACCTCGACACCGTCCAGGCGGCGAGCCTGGTCTCCGCCGCGTTCATCACACGGTGGCTCGGCGGCGCGCTGCTCGGCGCCCTCGGCGACCGCTTCGGGCGCAAGCTCTCGATGGTGGTCAGCATCCTGCTGTACTCCCTGGGCACCTTCGCCTGCGGATTCGCCTGGGACTACACCAGCCTGTTCGTCGCCCGGCTCGCCATCGGCATGGGCATGGCGGGCGAATACTCGTCCAGCGCCACCTACGTCATGGAGAGCTGGCCGGTGCGCATGCGCAACCGGGCCAGCGGCTTCCTGATCTCCGGCTACTCAGTGGGCACGGTGCTGGCCGCCCAGGTCTACAAGTGGGTCGTGCCGTCGCTCGGCTGGCGCTGGATGTTCTACCTCGGCCTGATCCCCGTCCTGATCGCGCTGTGGATGCGCCGCGCGCTGCCCGAGGCCGCCGACTGGAAGGCCTCGGTCGCCGAGCGGGAGCGGCGGCCCAACCCCTTCCGCCCGCTGTTCGCCACCCGGTCCAGGGCCACCGTCAACGTGGTGCTCGCGGTGGCGGCCACCGTCTCGCTCTTCGCCGTCTTCACCCCGCTCGGCGACGGTCTCGTACCGGTGCTGTCGGTGCTCGCCGGAGCCTGCCTGATCGCCTTCGCCGTGCAGCTGGGCGGCCGCCGCGGCTGGCTGCTGTACGTGTCGATGATCGTCACGATCTTCTTCGCGTTCCTGTACTCCTGGCCCATCCAGGCGCTGCTGCCCACCTATCTGAAGACCGACCTGGGCTACGACGCCGGCCAGGTCACCGACGCGCTCTACTACGCCGGCTTCGGCACGATGGCGGGCTGCTGGCTGGCCGGGTTCGTGGGCGACCGGATCGGCACCAGGAAGGCGTACGCCTTCACGCTGCTGGCCTCACTGGCCTTCGTCTTCCCGGTCTTCGCGGTGCGGGACAGCCTGCCGCTGCTCGGTGTGCTGCTGTTCGTGCTCCAGGCCACCAGCTTCGGCATCTCCGGCCTGCTGCCCCGGTACATCGGCGGTCACTTCCCGACCCACACCCGGGCCGCCGCGCTGGGCTTCACGTACAACGTGGGTGCCCTGGGCGGCGCCGTGGCGCCCGTCCTCGGCGCCCGCCTCGCCTCCGGCATGGACCTGGGCCACGCGCTGGCCGTCCTCACCTTCGCCGGGACGATGATCGTCGTGGTCCTCGTCGGCTTCGACGTGCCGGGCCGGCTGGGCCGGCTCCTCGACCCGGACGGCCCGGCCGACCACCTCGTGACGGACGAGGACCGCGGCCCCGTCCCGGCCGCCCGCGCGACCGCCGGCTAGCCGGGCCGAGCCGGGGAGGGGGCCGCCGGTGATGCCGGCGCCCTCCCCGCAGCGCGTCAGTACGCGTGGCCCACGTGGGCCAGTGCCTGCTTGAGCAGCACCCCGTGCCCGCCCGGCATCTCACTGTGGAGCGCGGCGGAGGCCGCCTCCTGCGGGCTGAACCAGACCAGGTCCAGCGCGTCCTGCCGGGGACGGCAGTCACCGGCGACCGGCACGATGTAGGCAAGCGACACGGCGTGCTGACGCGGATCGTGGTACTGCGTGATACCGGCCGTCGGGAAGTACTCGGCGACGGTGAACGGCTGGAGGGACGCCGGCACGCGGGGCAGCGCCACCGGGCCGAGGTCCTTCTCCAGATGCCGCAGCAGGGCGTCCCGCACGCGCTCGTGGTGCAGCACCCGGCCGGAGACCAGGGTCCGGCTGACCGTTCCGTCCGGTCCGATGCGCAGCAGCAGTCCGATGCTGGTCACTTCGCCGCTGTCGTCGACGCGCACCGGTACCGCCTCGACGTACAGGATCGGCATGCGGGCGCGCGCCGACTCCAGCTCGTCCGTGGTCAGCCAACCGGGCGTGGTTTCGGTCATGTCAGACATCGCTTGATCATACTTTCAGTGGTGCTCGATGGGGGAGGTCGGTGACAGGAAGACCGGCGTCGTCAGCCGGGGTCGTCGAGGGCGGTGAGGCCGGCCGGTCCGTAGACCCGCCGGGCGTTGTCCCGCCCCGTCCAGCGGGCGATCCGCACCGCGTCCGCCCAGCTCAGCTCGTCGGTGTCCACCCGCTCCCGCAGCAGCCCGGCCAGGCCCTGCCGGAAGGACACCGCGCCCAGGTGGTGGAACTCCGCCACACCGTAGCCGTCGGAGCTGTACAGCAGCTTGCGGAACGGCGTGATCTCCAGGGCCTCGGCGAGTACCGCCCGAGCCCGGGCGGGCCCCACGTGGTGCAGTGTCAGGCCCACGTCGAGGTACACGTGCTCGAACACGGCGGCCAGATAGGCGGCCTGGCGCTGGTAGGGCCAGCAGTGCAGCAGCAGGACCGGGACCGTGCCGGCGGTCAGGCGCAGCCAGTCGGTCAGAAGGGCGGGGTCCGTACGGTGCAGACGGATGTCACTGTCGCCGAACCCGGTGTGCAACTGGAGCGGCAGACCGAGACCGACGGCCGTCCACAGCAGATGCCGTACGAGCACCGGATCGTCGAGACGGTCGCCGCCGCGGGCGAGCCAGCCCGCCGCCGCCCGCGCGACCTCCTCCCGGCCGGGGCGGGCCGGGTCCAGGCCGAAGCCGGTGCGGTAGGCGGCCACCGACTTCACCGCGACCACGCCCGGCCGCCGCACGGCGTCCTGCGCGGCCGCGCGGAAGGCGGCACCGTACTCGCCGGGCTCGACGCCCCCGGCCGCCACGGCCTCCGCGACGCGCTCCAGGCGCACGACCTCGTACGCCACCGCGTCACCGCCCGCCGCGCCGGCCAGCTCCCGCGGGGTGGTGCCGGGCTCGGGAGCGAATCCGGTGTCGACGCAGAAGACGTCCGTGCCGCAGGCGCCGAGGAAGCGCCGGTTGACCTCCGCCGCGCCCAGCTCGGTGCGGCGGTCCAGATACTCCTCCGCGGGTGCGTGTCGCGGCAGGTCGAGGACCGGCGCGCAGTGGCGGCGCACGGCCACGCCGACCGGGCTGTCGAACGGCGAGATCCCGCTGCCGGGCCATGCCTCGCCCTCGGTGAGCAGGGACTCGAAGCCGCAACGGTCCAGGTCGGCGGTGACGACCCCGTGGCAGTGGTGATCCACGAGCGGCAGCGCCGCGAGCACCTCGTGGACCGCGTCGGCCCCGGCCGGCGCGCCCATCAGTACACCCAGCGGTACGCCGCCGCGACCTGCTCGTCGTCCAGCCCCTCGACGGCCGCGATCTCGCCCCGGCGCACGGCGGTGATCGCGTCGGCCAGGACCGGTCCGAGGGCGGTGCGCAACACGTCGTCCCCGCGGAACGCGGCGACCGCCTCCGCCAGTGAGACCGGCAGCCGCCGTACGCCCCGGGCCGCCGCTTCCGCCTCGCCGAACCGCACCGGGTCCCCGGTGATCTCCTCGGGCAGGGACGCCGAGGAGGCGGTGCCGTCCAGCCCGGCGGCGATCAGGCAGCCCAGCGCCAGGTACGGGTTGGCCGCGAGGTCGACCGGTTTGACCTCCAGGTTGGCCGCCTGCCCACGCTGCCCGCGGGTCCCGGTGACCACGCGCAGCGCGGCCTCCCGGGTCTCCCGGCCCCAGGCGGTGAACACCCCGGCCCACTGGGAGGGTCTGAGCCGGAGGTAGCTGGCCGGGCTCGGCGCGGTCACCGCCGTCAGGGCGGGCAGGTGGGCGAGGAGGCCGGCCGTGAAGGACTCGGCCTCCGGCGTCATGCCGTAGCGGCCCTCGCCCCCGGAGTGCAGGTTGGTCCCGTCGCGCCAGGCCGAGAGGTGGACGTGGCCTCCGTTGCCCACGCCCCGCGCGAGGACGGCCGGCGCGAAGGACACCTTCAGCCCGTGCCGCCCGGCCACGGCCCGCACGGTCTGCCGCACCAGCACGCTGCGGTCGGCCGCCGCCACCGGATCCAGCGCGCCGACGGACACCTCGAACTGCCCGGCCGCGTACTCGGGGTGGAACTGGTCCACCTCCACGCCCTGCGCGGCGAGGGCGGCCAGCAGATCGGCGGCGCAGTCGCTCAGCTCCACCTGCCGGACCGCCCCGTACGCCGGACCCGACACCGCGGGCTCGAACGCGCCGCCGGGCGCGTCGCCCCGGCCAACGGCCCACTCGATCTCGACGGCCGCCTTGAAGGTGAGGCCGTGCCGCCGCTCGGCCTCGGCGCTGATCCGGCGCAGGAACGTACGGCCGCACCCGGGGTGGCGCTCGCCCTCCTGCGTGATCCGGTCGACCGGGGCCCAGGCCCAGCCGGGCTGCCCGGACAGGGCCACCAGCCGGTCGAGGTCGGGGTAGAGCCGCAGATCGCCGTCGGGGGAGCCGAGGACGTCGGTGGTCACGATCGAGTCGTGCGCCAGGAAGGTGTCGAACACCGGGGACATGCCCACCCCCCAGGCGGCGGCCGAGGGCAGCTTCGCCGTCGGGACCGTCTTGACCCGGCCGATCCCCGCGGTGTCCACGTAGGCCAGGACGACGCCGTGCACGCCACGGCCGGCCAGTTCGCCGCTGAGCGCGGTGGCCCGCTCGACGTCGCCGGGACGCCCGCCGGGAACGGGGTCGGCAAGGGTGGTCATAGTCCTCCTCGACGGGCTCGGGCGAACCGGCGGCCGGCGCCGCCCGCGTCAGCGTTTCACGGCGACCGCGCCGAACCGCGGTACCGCGACGGGGGAGTCGCCGCCCGGACGCCACCGCGAGCACGGCACCGGGCCCGGCTCGAACAGGCCCTCGACAGAGCCGGCCACCCCGGTGCGGGCGCAGGTGCCCGGCGGTGTGCGGCCCGCTCCCACGTCCGCGCTCCTGCCGTCGCTTTCCTGCCTACGCCCCTGCCGGCGGCCTGCCGCGGCCGACGCCGCCATTGTGCCGCCCGGTGATCACCGTGTCCGGGAATCGGCCGAACCCGGCTGGCCGGCCGGGCGGGCCCCGGTAGGCTGGCCGGGCCGTGGCACCACGGCCCGACCGACCCGGCCGACGACGGCCCGGAGCCGGTTCGGGGCGGCCACCGCACGCCCCGCGCACGGCAACGGAGCCGGCGCACCCACCACCGGACGCGCCTGCCGCGCCGCCACGGAAAACGGACATGCCCAGCACACCCTCGCCCCTGCTCACCGCCTCCGAACCCGCCCCCGGGAACCTGACCGGCCCCGCCGGCATACGGCTGATCGTCACCGACATGGACGGCACGCTCCTGGACGACGCCAAGCGGCTCCCGGCCGGACTCTGGCCGACCCTGGCCGAACTGCGCCGCCGCGGTGTGCTGTTCAGCCCCGCGAGCGGCCGCCAGTACGCCACACTGGCCGAGCAGTTCGCCGGCCATGACGAGGGCATGGTGTTCATCGCGGAGAACGGGACCCATGTCGTCCGGGACGGCGTGGAACTGAGCTCCGACCCTCTGGACCCGGCCGTCGCGGCCCGCCTGATCGGGGCCGTACGGGAACTCGCCACCGGGGGCGTGGATGTGGGTGCCGTGGTCTGCGGCAAGCGGTCGGCCTACGTGGAGCGGACCGACGAGGCGTTCCTGGCCGAGGTCCGCAAGTACTACGTACGGCACCGGATCGTGCCGGACGCGGCTGCCGTGGAGGACGACATCATCAAGGTGGCCCTGTTCGACTTCGGGTCGGCCGAGCGGACCACCGCCCCGGCGCTGGCGCCGTTCGCCGGGACCCACCAGGTCGTCGTCTCGGGCGAGCACTGGGTCGACGTCATGAACCGCACCGCCGACAAGGGCGCCGCCCTGCGCCGGCTCCAGCGCGACCTGGGGATCACGCCCGCGCAGACCCTGGTGTTCGGCGACTACCTCAACGACCTGGAGATGCTGGACGCCGCCGAGTGGTCGTTCGCCATGGCCAACGCCCACCCCGAGGTCATCGGCCGGGCCCGCCACCTGGCCCCGTCCAACAACGACAACGGCGTCCTGCGCACCATCGCGCGCCTGCTGCACCTGCCGCCCGTCGCCGGCGACTGACCAGCAGGTGCGCGGAGCCGGGCCTAGTCCAGGCGGGGGCCTGTCAGCCGGAAGTGGTCTCCTCGACCCGGGCGTCCGGGTCGTCCCGGTCCCCGCGCGCACGCTCCTCGTGACCGCTGCCACGAACAGGCCCGCTGCCCCGGCCGTGCCCGCCGGCCCGGTCGTTGGCGCCGGCCCGGCCCTTCAGCCGCCGCCACGCGTCGCCGCAGTGGTCGACGAACTCGACGTAGCGCGCACCCCATCCGGTCGGCGGGAATCCCACGCGAGCCTGGAGCCGGCGGAACACGCGGCCGACGTCCGGCAGCAGCTCGGGCCGCGGGTCCGAGCCCGCCGCCGTGTCGTCGGCCAGGGTCAGATGGACACCCCCGGCGTACTGGGAGGACATGTTGTAGAGGAACGCGCCCAGGGTCGCCAGGGCCGTACCCAGAACGACCTCCAGGGTGACGACACCGGCGGCGATGACGAGCGTCCAGCCGAAGGAGGGCCAGGCCTCCGGGTCCAGCGCGGTCAGCATGGCCCAGACGAGCACCATGGTGACGAGCACGCAGGCCCCCAGCCCCAGCAGCACCAGACAGCTCGTCGTCATCACCGACCAGGGATCGGCCCGCGAGACGCGCATGCGTATCGCGGACGGCCGCTGCGGGACGGGCCGCTGCCCGGAGGCGGCCTCGGTGCCGTCCTCCTGGTGCTCGGCTGTGCTCATGCCGTGCTCCTCACGGTGGGCGCGACCGCCCGCGCGGCGTGCATGGCGGCGGCCGGGCCGTGGTGGGGCGGTGCGGAAATCGGGCGGGTGCGGGAATCAGGCGGTGGCGCCGTGGCGGGTGGCCGCGGCGACGACGTGGTGGCGGGTGACACGACCGATCTCGTGCCAGAACGGCTTCGCCGTCAGGTATGCGCCCAGCACGGAGAGAATTCCGAGGGACACGTCGACGCTGATCCGGCCCTGCTTGGCCCAGTAGACGTCCTGAAGGTCCAGCAGGAGGGCGAACTCGTCGCAGATGAGCGCGGTGCCGCAGCCGTACGCGGCCGCGACGGCGGGGTGCCCGACCGCGCGTTCGTCACCGCGTACGGCGATCAGGCCCACTCCCGTGAGGGTGGCGATGCCGATGTTGTAGTGGTGCACGTGCTCGCCGCCGGCGGAGATGTTGCCCCAGGGCAGCCAGCCGCCCCGGATGCCGTGCGTGATGACGCGGACGGTGCCGAAGGTGACCCCGAAGGAGATCCACGTGATCAGCAGCGACCGCTGCAGCGGGGTCAGGTGCCGGTCCGCCGTCTCACGCCATCTGCTGACGAGCAGGGGCCGGTCCCGGTCCCGGCGCCGGCCGCGCCGGCGTGCTTCGGTGAGTCTCATGGCTGACCGGCCTCCCACGCCGAACCGGCACCCGCGAACGGCGTGCGAGCCGTCCCGGACACCGCCACTGGTGTGCCATGTCGACGTTAGGCGCGGGTCCCTCGTCCCGCATGCCCGTGACCGCGGGACGGGGCCGCTCGGGTGACGGCGGCGGTGCGCACGCCGGTCTGCCGGGCCCACCGCCGTACGGGTCTCAGCCGCGCTCGCTCACGTTCTCGGCGGCGAACATCCAGCGCTGCTTCTCCAGTTCGGCCGTGATCGTGATCAGCAGGTCCTGGGTGACCGGGTCGGGCTTCTCCGTCGCGTCGATGCGCTCGCGCAGCCGCTTGATGGCCGCCTCCAGGGACTCGACCATGACCTCCACGACCTCCGCGTCGCGCACCCAGCCGTCCTTGGGGCCGGGCAGTGTGAAGGCCGAGGCGATCGTCTCCGGGCGCCCGTCCGGCGGCAGACCGAGCGCGGCGGCGCGCTCAGCGACCGTGTCGGCGAACTCGCGGGCCGCCGCCACCACCTCGTCGAGCTGGAGGTGGATGGACCGGAACCGCGGTCCGACGATGTTCCAGTGTGCCTGCTTCCCGATCAGGGAGAGCCCGAGAAGGTCCACGAGAGTGCTCTGCAGCGCGTCCCCGGTGACCTGAAGGGCCGAGTCGGAGATCGTGCTCTTCACGACAGTCATACGGTGGTTCTCCTTGGGGGTCGTCTCTGGCGGTACGGAGCGGTGCGACGCGTTCGTCCTCGCCGGTCCCGCCCACGCTGCGCGACCGCTCCCTGCAGGCGCGGGTGCCCTCGCCGCGAGGGAGCAAACAACCGCTTGCCCCAGGTGGGACCGGTAGTCGCCGCCGTGCAGCCACAGCACCGGCAGTTCCCCGATGTCGCCGCCCTCGGCGACGGCCTCCAGGGTCCGCGCGAACGCCTCGACCGTCGGCCGCTTCGGCGGGCCTCGCCCGCCGACCTGCCGTGGCCCATGTGGTCGGGCCCGTACACGACCGCGCCGTGCGCCGCCGGCGCGCGGGCCGGCTCCTCGTAGCGCCCGGAGTGCTCACGGACGTCGGCCATGGCTCCTTCAGGTGGGACGTTCCTTACGCCCCGCACTTGTCAGGACCTAACATCGGTCACCGCATGAACACGATGACGCTCTGGAACATATCCGGGTGGGGATTCGCCGCGCTCGCCTTCGCGGCCCTGCTCGTCGGCTTCTCGAAGACCGCAGTCAGCGGGGCCAACACGGTCAGCCTCGCCGTCTTCGCGGCCGTCCTGCCCGCCCGCGCCTCCACCGGCGTGCTGCTGCCGGTCCTGATCGCCGGCGACGTCCTCGCCGTCCTCACCTACCGGCGGCACGCCCACTGGCCCACACTGTGGCGGCTGTTCCCGGCGGTCGCGGCGGGAGTGGTCGTGGGCACCGTGTTCCTGATGTGGGCCGACGACGGGGTCGTACGGACGTCGATCGGGGCGATCCTGCTGTTCATGGCGGGGGTGACGGTGTGGCGGCGGCGCGGCGCCGGCCGGGAGGAGGCGCCGGACCCGGTCACCACCCGTCCGGGCCGCCTCAAGGCCCGCTCCTACGGTGTCCTCGGCGGCTTCACCACCATGGTCGCCAACGCGGGCGGCCCGGTGATGTCGCTGTACCTGCTCTCCGCGGGCTTCCGCAAGCTCGGCTTCCTGGGCACGTCGGCGTTCTTCTTCCTCATCGTCAACGTCTCCAAGGTGCCCTTCAGCGCCGGCCTCGGCCTGATCGACGGCCGCTCGCTGCTCCTGGACGCCGTGCTCGTGGTCTTCGTCGTGCCCGGCGCGCTGCTCGGCAAATGGGCGGTGCACCACATCAACCAGCGGCTGTTCGAACAGTTGGTGATCGCGGCCACCGTCGTGGGCGGACTGCAGCTTCTGCTGCGCTAGCCGTCCGGTCAGTCGTTCGGTCAGGTCGTCCGGTCCGCGCGGGCCAGCGCCGCTCGGAAGCGGTCGTAGCGCTCCACCTCCCCCACGTCGTCGGCGCGCCGCGGCCGTCCCGCGACGACGCCCCAGATGCTCGCCATGAACGCCGTCGCCAGCGGGATGAGCAGCCATGTCAGAGGGGTCACCGTTCGTCCTCTCCTTCCCGTCCTTCCGGGGTGGATCAGCCGGGTAGGGCGACGATGACATACATGATCAGCTCTACATATTTGTATGACGATCGACTCCCCGCTTTTCACCCGGAGGGCCCCGGTCCCGAATCCCGAAGGTTTCTAGTCCGGACAATCCGGCCGGTATGGCCGGGCAGGGGTCGGGAGCACCCTGCGTGATCGTTAAGATGAGCCGCGGTTGCCGCGACCCGTATGCGCTGCCCGGCCGCTGCCGCGCCCGCTGCGGGGAGCGGTCGTGAGGGCGGGAATTCGGGGATCTTGAGGGCGGGGTTACGGGTGCTGGTGGCGGGGCGGTACCGGCTGCAGACGGTCATCGGGCGCGGCGGAATGGGCGAGGTCTGGCGAGGCCTCGACGAGGTGCTCGGCAGACCGGTCGCGGTCAAACTGCTGCTGAACGACGGATCGGACGCCTCGGCCGAGGCCCGGTTCAGACTGGAGGCGCAGACCTCGGCCCGGCTGAACCACCCGCACGTGGTCGGCACGCTCGACTTCGGTGCCTGGGAGGACCGCTGCTTCCTCGTGATGGAACTGATCGAGGGCGACAGCCTGGCCGGTGAGCTGACCGCCGGCGGCCCGCTCACACCGGAACGGCTGGCCCAGGTGGCCCAGCACTCGGCGGAGGGCCTCGCCGCGGCGCACGCCCAGGGCATCGTGCACCGGGACGTCAAGCCCGGCAACCTGCTCAGCGACCAGCAGGGCAGCGTCCGCATCGCCGACTTCGGCATCGCCCGCTTCGTCGACGACCCCTCCGGCGCGCTCACCACCGCCGGACAGATCGTCGGGACCGGCCTTTACCTGGCGCCCGAACGCGCCATCGGCACCCCGGCGAGCGCGGCCTCGGACATGTACTCCCTGGGCTGCGTGCTCTACCACCTGGCCGTCGGCTCCCCGCCCTTCGAGGCGTCGACCGCGACCGCCCTGCTCTACCAGCACGTCGACTCCGCGCCCGTGCCGCCGCACCAGCGTGGCGCGGCGCTGCCGCCCGCCTTCGAGGCGTACCTGCTGAGCATGCTGGCCAAACGGCCGGAGGAACGGCCCACGGCCCAGCAGGCCGCGGACTGGTTCGCGGGCGGCGCGTGGCGCGGCGTGCCCGAGCCGCTTCCCCCGGAGCAGTGGGGCGGCGGCGGGAGCCACGGGCAGCACCGCGGTCCGAGCCAGCGCGGCACCGCCCCCTCGCACCGCCGCGCCGCCGCTCCCGCCCCCGCGCGTACCGGGGCCGCGTCGGGGAGCACCGCCATGGACTCCGGCGGCTGGAACACCAGCGTGCACCGGGTGCCCCCGCGCAGACCCGGCGTGCGCTCCTCGCTGCGCCGCCACTTCCGCGTGGCCGCCCTCGTGGGCGGCGCCGTACTGTTCGTCTCCGCCGTGCTCGCCGGGATGGCGTGGTTCTAGGGCCTCGCCGCTCCCACAGGCCGGGACGGACGGGCGCCCCTGGAGTCCGGACGGCGCGCTGAGTAGTCTCCGGCACATGCGGATCTCCGTCTCCTCGGACATGGCCGAACCCGTCGCCCGCTCGCTGGTCGCCCTGCTGCGTGAGCGCGGGCACGAGGTGGTGACCCACGGCGCGCTGCGCTCCGGGGACGACCCCCAGTGGGCGGCGTGCTCGGCCGCCGCGGCCCGGGATGTCGCCGAGGGGCGCTCCGACCAGGCCGTCGTCTGCTGCTGGACCGGCACGGGCGCGTCCATCGCCGCGAACAAGGTGCCGGGCGTACGGGCCGCACTGTGCACCGACGCCTACACGGCGGACGGCGCCCGCCGCTGGAACGACGCCAATGTGCTGGCGCTGGGCCTGCGGCTGACCTCCGAACCGCTCCTCAAGGAGATCCTCGACGCCTGGTTCGCCGCCGCGCCGAGCGAGGACGCCGAGGACCGGGAGAACGTCGCCCGTGTGGGACGCCTGGACCTCCGGCGGGACGAGACACGGGGCGACCGGCCCTAGGAAGGGCGGCTCGCCCCCGCGGCCCCTACCACCAGGCCGAGCGGGTCCTCCCGGAAGAGGGCGCGCCCGGCCGCGATCCGCTCCTCACGCGGTGCGCCCGGCGCCGTGAGACGGGTCAGCGAGCGCAGCAGGGCGTCCGGGCCCGGTGCGTGGTCGCAGACGCCGAGGGCAGCCATACGGCGCACCCCCTCCGCCCCGTGTCCGGGCAGCGGGCGGTGACCGACGACGGGCAGGCCCGCGGCGAGTGCCTGCACGGCCGTCTGCCCGGCCGCGTTGTCCACCAGGGCGGCACACGCGTGCAGCAACTCCGGCATGTCCGTCACCCAACCGGGGCTGAGGACACCCGGGACGCCGGACAGAGCCCGGCGGAGCCGTTCGTTGCGGCCGCAGAGCACGACCGGCAGGAAGCCGTGCGCGACGAGCAGCCGGGCCGTGTCGGCCAGGCGGGTGCCGGCTCCCCAGGCCCCCGCGGAGACCAGCACCGCGGGCCGCCCCCCGCCGCACCGCTCCAGCCGGCGCCGCCACACGGCGGTGCCCGGCCCCGCCGCGAAGAACTCCGGTGCCACCACCGGACCGGCCGCCTCCGCCGCCCGCCCGGTGCCCCGCCGCACCTCCCCGGCGGTCTCGTCCGTGAGGCACACATGCAGGTCGTTGCCCGGGTGCAGCCACTGCCGGTGCGCCGCGAAGTCGACGACGACCACCGCGCTGGGCACCCGCAGCACGCCCCGCCCCCGGAGATGACCGGTGAGCTGGGCCGCCAGATGGAAGACCGGCACCACCACATCGGGCCGCCATGCACCCACCAGGCTCAGCAGACGCCCGCCGGCCAGGCGGGCCAGCGGAGTGCCGCTCGGGCGCGGCCGGGGGCCGGGCGCGAGAAACAGGTCGTAGATGCCGGCGTAGACCCAGGGGGCCTCGCGGACGACGGTCCGGTAGAAGCCGCGCAGACCGCTTCCCAGGCCGCCGGGCAGCAGGGCCAGTACGTCGACGACCTGGGCCTCCTTGCCCGCGGCGCGGGCTCGGCGGGCCAGCTCGGCGGCCACCGCGTCATGGCCCGACCCCATGCTCGCGCTCAGCACGAGCAGCCGCCGCGCCTCCGGTGGGGACGTCAGGGCCGGCCGGGCGGGCACGCGGCGCGTTCCGGGCTCCTCGGCGGCGGGCAGCGGTGGCGGAACGGACGATTCGGACGACACTGGATGTGAGTAACCCTCACCCACCGCAGTCAAACGAACGGGCACATCCTTCCGCCCGTCCCACGTTTCGGGCACAGCCTCCGGGATACTTCACCACCCCGGAGGCCGTCCCGTACCGCCGGGGCCGCACCGGCGGCCCGCGGTCCGTCCGATCCTCGAGGTGCGTCCCGATGTCCCACGCCCCCTCCCGCGTACGGTCCGGCTCCGGCACGCCGGCCGAGGCACCGGCGGCGCCGAGCCCGGCGCCCGGCCGGACCGGCGGTGCCGCGGCGCCGGGCGGGGGCGCCCTCGTGACCGGTGCCTCATCAGGGATCGGCGCGGCCGTGGCACGGCGGCTGGCCGCCGAGGGCGGCTGGCGCCTGGTGCTCAACGGGCGCGATCGCATCCGATTGGAGGAGGTCGCCCGGGGCACCTCGGCCCTGGCCTACCCGGCGGACCTGTCCGGCCAGGGCGCCGAACGGCGGCTGGCGGACTTCACGCTCGACAGCGTGGGCCGCGTCGACCTGCTGGTGGCGGGCGCGGGCATCGGGTGGGCCGGACCGTTCAGCACCATGCCGCAGTCCGCCATCGACGAGGTGATCGACGTCAACGTACTGGCGACGCTGCGCCTGGTCCGGCTGCTGCTGCCCCAGATGATCAGGCAGGGCACGGGCCGCGTGGTCATCATCGGCTCCCTGGCCGGCACGGTCGGCGTCCGCGACGAGGCCGTCTACTCCGCCGCCAAGGCCGCGCTGGGCGCCTTCGCCGACGCCGTGCGCTACGAACTGCGCGGTACGGGGGTCGGCATCAGCCATGTGGTGCCCGGGGTGGTCGACACGCCGTTCTTCGACCGCCGCGGGGTGCCCTACCGGCGCTCCCGGCCCCGGCCCGTCCCGGCGAGCCGGGTCGCCGACGCGGTGTGGGAGGCGGTGTCGCGAGGCCGGGACGAGGTGTACGTCCCCGGCTGGACCCGCCTGCCCGGCCGCGTGCGCGGCGCCGCGCCCGCCCTGTACCGCCGCCTCGCCGCACGGTTCGGGTGACGCTCGGGGTGAACGCGCTCACCATCGTCCTCGCACTGTTCGCCGCGTGCGCCAACGCCGCGGCCTCGGTCCTGATGAGGCGCGCGGCGACGGAGACACCGGACGGCGGGGAAGGCGGCCCCGCCACCGGTGGAAAGGGTCCGGCCGCCGTCCGCTCGCCGCACGCCGTCAAGGTCAGGCGGCGGCGGATCTGGCTGGGCGGGGCGGCCATGCTGGCGGTGTCCGCGGTCCTGCAGGCCGCCGCGCTGGCCGTGGGAAGCCTGTCACTCGTCCAGCCCCTCCTCGCGACCGAACTTCTGTTCACGCTGGCGATGGGCAGCATCGTCTTCCGCCGGCGGCCGGCCCGGATCACCTGGCTGTCGTTCCTCGCCCTGGCCGCCGGACTGGCCGTCTTCCTCGCCGCCGCCGCGCCGTCCGCCGGACGGGCCACGGCCGAGGGGGCGCGCTGGATCCCGGTCGGCATCGCCGTGGTGTGCCTGGTCCTCCTGCTGATCGGTGTCTCGCGGCTGGTCAAGGGCCCGCCCCGGGCCGCGGTACTCGGTCTGGCCTCGGCCGTGCTGTTCGCGGCGACGGCCGCCCTCCTCAAGGAGGTGACGGGCCTCTACCAGCAGGGCCTGGCCACGCTGGCGACGCACTGGACGCCGTACGCCACGGCGATCACCGGGCTGGCCGCCTTCGGACTGCTGCAGTGCGCCCTCCGGGCGGGCACGCTCGTCGCCTCCCAGCCCGCTCTCACCCTCGGCGACGCCCTGACGAGCGTGGCGCTGGGATGGGCGCTGTTCGGGGAGCACATCGCCCTGGGCGTCCGGCTGGTGCCCGAGGCGGTCGGTATCGGTCTCCTCGCGGCCGGCACGGTCGGCCTGTCCCGTTCCCCCGCCGTGTCGGGCAAGTGGGACGCGGAACCGTCGGTCGGCGCGGCCTCCGGTCCGGGGAAAGCGCAGGCGGAGCACCCGTGAGGACTTGAGGAACGGGGAAGTGAGGACGTGAGGACGTGAGGACGTGAGGAGCAGCCGTCAGGTGGCAGACAGAGCGCCCGCGAGAGGGATCCGGCAGATGGCGGGAGAACCCGGCAGCCGCCACGCGCGCACCGCGTCGGCGGTCCTCGCGCCGGTGGCCTTCGTCGCGGCCGCGCACATCGTCCCGGCGGCGACCTGGCTGCCCCGCTTCCGGGCCCTGTGCTTCCCCGGCCTCGCCGGAACCGGCCGCTCCGACCATGTCGCACTGACCTTCGACGACGGTCCGGACCCGGTCTCCACGCCGCTCTTCCTGGACGAGCTGGACCGGCTCGCCGTACGCGCCACGTTCTTCGTCCTGGGCGAGAACGTGACCCGCCACCCCTGCCTCACCAGGCACATCGCGGACCGGGGACACGAACTCGCCGTGCACGGCTGGACCCACAGCCGCCCCTGGCTGCCGACCCCGGCGCGAGACGCCCGGGAGACCGCGCGGGCGGCGCTGGCCGTACACGACATCACGGGCCGGCGGCCGCGGTGGTACCGCCCGCCCTACGGCATCCTCACCGCGGGGCGCTGGGCCGCCGCACGGCGCGCAGGGCTGCGGCCCGTGCTGTGGACCGCCTGGGGCCGCGACTGGACGGCGGACGCGACCCCCGCCTCCGTCCGCGCGACCGTCAGCGCGGACCTGCGCGGCGGCGGCACGATCCTCCTGCACGACACCGACCACGCTTCCTTCCCCGACTCCTGGAAGGCCACCCTCGGCGCGCTGCCCGACCTGCTCACCACCTGCCACGAGTCCGGCTGGTCGGTGGGCCCGCTCGCCGACCACGGGCTGCCCTGAACCCGAGCCCCCTCAGTCCCCGCGTACCGGGCCCCCGCCCGTCACCCCTTACGCTCAACGCCATGCCCTCGCACATCCTGCTGCTCGGTGGTACCGCCGAGGCCCGTGAGCTGGCCGCGGTGCTCGCGGCGCGGGACGGGGTGCGGGTGACCAGTTCGCTGGCGGGGCGGGTGACGCGACCGGGAGCGCTGGACGGGGACGTGCGGGTCGGCGGTTTCGGTGGGGCGGAGGGACTGGCCTCCTGGCTGCGCGAGCACCGCGTGGACGCCGTCGTCGACGCCACCCATCCCTTCGCCGAGGCGATCACACGGAACGCGGCGCGGGCCGCGGCGGCGACCGGCGTGCCCGTGGTGGTACTGCGCCGGCCCGGATGGCGCCCGGGACCAGGGGACCGCTGGCACCCGGTCGACTCACTGGACGCCGCGGCTGAGCTGCTGCCGCGGCTCGGGCGCCGGGCGTTCCTGACCACCGGACGGCTGGGCCTGGCCGCCTTCGCCCACCTGACCGAGACCCACCTCGTCGTACGGTCGGTCGAGCCGCCCGAGCCTCCGACGCCACCGGACACGCGGGTGGTGCTCGCCCGCGGGCCGTTCACCGTGGCCGGCGAGAAGGAGCTGCTCAGGGCGCATCGCATCGACGTGCTGGTCACCAAGGACAGCGGGGGAGCGGCCACCGCGGCCAAGCTCTCCGCCGCGCGGGAACTCGGGCTGCCGGTCGTCGTCGTACGCCGTCCGCCGCTGCCGCCGGGACTGACCGCCGTAGCGGACGTCACGGCCGCACTGGAACGCCTCGGCCGGGCAGCCCGGCCTAATCCGCCCGGTCCCCCGGGTGGCGGCGCAGCAGATACGTGTCCATGATCCAGCCCTTGCGCTCGCGGGCCTCGGCCCGCAGCCGCTCGATGCGCGGCGCGGCCTCGGCGATCGGGCCGGAGACGAGGATCTCGTCGGGGGTGCCTATGTAGGCGCCCCAGTAGATGTCGATGTCCTGGTCGGCGCAGTGCCGGAAGGCCTGGTGGGCGTCGAGCATCACCACCACGTCGTCCACGCCCTCCGGGAACCCCTCCGCCAGCCGCCGTCCGGTGGTGATCTGCACGGGCCGGGCGACCCGGTTGAGTCCCGTGCGGTGCCGGGCCACCAGGGCCGAGACGCTGCTGATGCCGGGCACCACGTCGTACGCGAAGTCCACGGTGCCCCGCGCCAGCACCTCCTGGAGGATGCCGAGCGTGCTGTCGTACAGCGCCGGATCGCCCCACACCAGGAACGCGCCGGTCTCGTCCTCGCCCAGTTCCCCGGTGATCAGCCGCTCGTAGATGTCCGCGCGTGCGCTGCGCCAGTCGCCCACGGCGGGGGAGTAGGCGGCACCGCCCGCCGTCCGGTCCCGCTCCGGGTCACGGGCCTCCACCACGCGGTACGTCCCCTCCGGTATGTGCGTGCGAAGCATGTCCCGGCGGAGGTCCACGAGGTCCGACTTCTCCTCGCCCTTGTCGAGGACGAAGAACACGTCCGTGTCGCGCAGCGCCCTGACCGCCTGAAGGGTGAGCTGGTCGGGGTCGCCCGCGCCGATACCGATCACATGAATCTTTCGCACTCCCCGAGTCTGCCGCACGGCACTGACAACGCGTCCACCGGTGCCGCACCGACCGCCACGGGCACCGCTACGCGCCACCGCGGCGCAGCCGAGGCGCCCGCTCCGCCGCGTCGACGACACCCGCCGCCCCGCTCTCGACGCCCTCCGCCAGCTCCCGCGCCCACGCCACCACCCCGGACGTGTCCACGCCGTGCGGAGTCCGCTCCCCGGTGTCCGCGACCCACTCCTCGACGGCCACCGCTCCGCGCCGCAGCAGCCGGGCGCCGCCGGTGACGTTGCCGCGGGCCGCGTGGGTGAGCCCCACCGCGAGCTGGGCAAGGCCACGCCATAGGGCGCGCTCCCCCCGCGGCCCCGACTTCCAGGCGTCCTCGAAGACCTCGTGCGCGTGGAACGGCTTGCCCGCTTCCAGGAGCGCCTGCGCCTCGGCGACCGTCTCCGGCGGAGTACGCACCACGCCCTCGGGCTGCCGCGGCACCCCGTCGGCGCCGTACGGCAGGGGCCGTCCCAGCCCGTCCCGCGGCCGCGCGTTGCGCGCCCGCCCCTCACCGTCCCGGTCCCGCGCGCCCGCCGGCCCGCCGGACGGAGTGCCGCCGGAGGATGTGCTGCCCGAGGAAGTGCCGCTCATACGCCGATTGTCCCCGACCACGCGCCCCTTTTCGGCGTGACCCCCGAGGTGCGGTAAAGTGACGTTCGCGCGATCAAGCGGTTCACCGCACGACCGCGCATCGGGACGTGGCGCAGCTTGGTAGCGCACTTGACTGGGGGTCAAGGGGTCGCAGGTTCAAATCCTGTCGTCCCGACTGGAGACAGTCGCAGATCAGGGCCGGTTTCGGAGGCATCCGAAACCGGCCCTTGATCATGCTGGGGGCCGACTGGGGGCCGACTGGGGGCCGGCTGGGGACCGGGGCCGAACGGCGCCTACGCCTTCGGCCCGCTGCCCACTGTCTCCGCACCGGAGTCGTCCTGCGGTTCCGCGGGCTCCACCACCGGGATGGTGCCCGCGGCGGTCGCGACCGGCGGCGTGAGCACCGAGGCGTAGTCGTGCTCGGCGGAGTAGGCGAGGAAGCCCAGGTGCGCCTCGTAGCGGTCCAGGACGTCGTCGATCACCTGCTGGTGGGACAGGCCCATGAGGTCGTAGCCCTCGGAGCCGGTCTGGGTGAACACCTCGACCCGGTAGTAGACGTCCGTCTGGCTGGACATGCGTCCGCCGAACATCGGCACCGGGGCCTCGACGGCCTGCACCTGGTAGTGGAAGTCGCGGTGCCCGGGGATCGCGACGACCAGCGCGTGGCCGGAGACGCCGGTGTGCTCGTCGGGGACCTGGTCCAGCGTGGCCTGGTGGCCCTGCTTCCCGAATTCGCGGACCACGTCGGCCAGCGCCGGTTGCACGGTGCGCTCCATGAACTGGGCCACCTGCTTCTTCGAGGGGTAGGAGCGCATCCGCTCCAGCCGCTGGCGCCAGGTGCGCTCGGGCACGTGGCCGCCGTGTGCCGCCGTCGACTGCCGGCGCAGGACCCGGCCCTCGCGCTCGGCCCGCTCCATGCGCAGGACCTTGGAGAACGAGGCCATCACCAGCCAGGCGATGACCGTCACCGGAAGGGCGAAAATGAGCGTCGCGTACTCCATGGTGGTGACCCCGCCGGCCACCAGCATCGCGATGGTCAGCACCGCGGTGAGCACTGCCCAGAAGACGCGCAGCCACTTCGCCCCGTCCTGCGACGGGTTGGGGATCGAGGAGGAGAAGTTGGACATCACCATGGCGCCGGAGTTGGCGCTGGTGAGATAGAACAGCAATCCGGACAGCGTGCCGAGGCCGATGAGGAAGCCGGCGCCGGGGAACATCTTCAGCAGCGCGTACCAGCCCTCCTCCGGGCTGTGCATGGCCAGCTGGGCGAACTTCGTGTTCCCGTGCATGACCTGGTACATGGCGCTGTTGCCGAAGATGCTCACGATCAGGAAGTCGCAGAGCACCGGGGCGGTGATGGCGGCGATGACGAACTCGCGCAGCGTCCGGCCGCGGGAGATACGGGCGAGGAACAGGCCCACGAACGGACCCCAGGCCAGCCAGAACGCCCAGAAGAACAGGGTCCAGCCGCCCATCCACTTGGAGCCCCCGTCCTGGTAGGCGAAGGTCTGCAGGGTTCGGTCCGGCAGCGAGAAGACGAACCGGCCGATGTTCTCCACCAGCGCGTTGAGCAGGAACGCCGACTTGCCGGTCACCAGGATGTAGAGCAGCATGGCCGCCGCGCTCCAGATGTTCAGCTCGGAGATCAGCCGGATCCCCTTGTTCACGCCCGAGGTGCAGGCGGCGATGGTCATGATCACGGCCGCGACGACCAGCGCGATCTGCAGGGACAGGCCCTCCTGGAGGCCGAACAGCGAGGCGAAGCCGACGTCCAGCAGCACGACGCCGATGCCCATCGAGGTGGCGACGCCGAAGACGGTGCCGACCAGGGTGACGATGTCGATCGTGTCGCCGATCCGGCCGCGTACGCGCTTGCCGAGCAGGGGGTACAGGGCGGCCCGGATGGACAGCGGCATGCCCCAGCGGTAGGCGAAGTAGCCCATGGCCATGCCGAGCAGCGAGTACATGGACCAGCCGGCCACGCCGTAGTGGAACATGGTCCAGACCACGGCGTCCTGGGCGGCCGCGCCTGTCCGGCCCTCGCCCGTCGGCGGGGCCATGTACTGGGTGATGGGCCCGGTGACGGAGTAGAAGAGCATGTCGATGCCCACGCCGGCGGCGAACAGCATGGCCATCCAGGTGAAGAGCTTGTACTGCGGCCGGGAGTGGTCGGGACCGAGCCGGACGGAGCCCTCCTTGGACAGCGCGACCCAGAGGACGAACACGATCACCACGGTGACGGTCAGGACGTAGAACCAGCCGAGGTTCTCCGAGATCCAGGCCACCATGGTCTGCATGGTGCCGGAGGCGTGCGCGGGCACGAGCATCGCCCAGAGGGAGAAGGCGACGATCACGGCCGAGGCGATGAGGAAGACGCGCCAGTTGACCCTGGGGCCGGGCTCCTCGATGAGCTCCGCGGGGGCCTTGCTGAGTTCCTGGCGGGAAACGGGAGGACGGTTTTCGGCCTCCTGGCCGTGGCGCCGCCGTTCGGTGCCGCCGAGGTGGCGGCGTTCGATGGGGGCCTTCGGCGGCTCGCCCCCGGGGCGGGACGTGTCTGCGGCTTCGGGCATACGGTCCTCCTCCTGTCGGAGACGAGTTCGGTCGGGCGTCGGCGTGCGCAGACACCCGGCGGCCTCGACCCGGCGGAATGGGGAGGCCATGCACAGGGGGCACCCTGTCGTGGGGCCTGTCATTAATGTTAGAACGCCTAACGAAGTGATCTCCGTGCACCGCTTCGGGTTCGGCGGAGGTCTCAGATGTGCGTTCCACCTGGGCTTTCGTGGTGCCGATCGGCTTCGCATCCGGCGGGCGCGGTGTGCCTTTTCTCACCGTGGAGCCGTCTTCGCGGGCTCCCGCCGTGGGACCCGCCGTTCGCCGGCGCGTCAGCCGGCGGGCAGTGGCTGTTCGGTCCAGATGGTCTTGCCGTGGTGGGTGTAGCGGCTTCCCCAGCGTTGCGACAACTGGGCGATCAGGAACAGTCCGCGGCCGCCTTCGTCGGTCAGCCGGGCCCGGCGCAGCCTGGGCTGGGTCTGGCTCGGGTCGGAGACCTCGCAGGTCAGCACCTGGTCCTTGATCAGCCGCAGGCCCACGGGGCCGCCCGCGTACCGGATGGAGTTGGTCACCAGCTCACTGGCGATCAGCTCGGTGGTGAACGCCAGTTCCCGCAGCTGCCAGGTTTCCAGCTGTGCCGTCACCATCTCCCGGGCCCGGCCCACCGCCTCCGGATCGGCCGGGAGCTCCCAGGTGGCGCTGCAGTCCGGGGGCAGGACGTGCAGCCGGGCCATCAGCAGGGCCACGTCATGGTCGGGCGCCTCGGGCAGCAGATGCCGCAGCACGGTGCGTCCGGTCTCCGCCGGTGGCCGGTCCTCCTGCACGGCGGCGTCCACCTGCTCGCGGAGTTGCCACAGCCGCTTTTCGGTGCCGTCCCCGCCGTTCGCCAGCAGCTTGCCGGTGCAGAAGGCGAGCAGCGCGCCCGGCTCCATCGGCAACTCCGCCGGTTCGAAGAGCAGACCGCCCACCCCGAGCGACCGCCCCGGCCTGACCGCCGCGAAGTCGGCCCCCGGCCGCCCGGGGACGGACAGCACCGGCGGCGGGTGGCCCGCACTGGCGATCGTGCACACCCCCGCGATCGGGTCGTACACCGCGTACACGCATGTGGACCCCAGGACGGTTCCCTGCCCGCGATCCGACCCCGGAGAGGCGGCCTCCGCCGCCGACAGCCGGACGACCAGGTCGTCGAGGTGGGCCAGCAGTTCCTCGGGCGGCAGGTCCATGTCGGAGAGGGTCTGCACCGCCGTCCGCAGCCGTCCCATCGCGGCGGCTGCCTCCACGCCGTGCCCCGTCACGTCGCCCACGACGAAGGCGACCCGGCAGGAGGACAGCGGGATCACGTCGAACCAGGTCCCGCCGATGCCCGTCGTGGTGCCGGCCGGTACGTAGGAGCCGGCCGTGTCCGCCGCGCTCACCTCGACGACCGCCTGCGGCAGCAGACTGCGCTGCAGGGCCTCCGCGATACGGTGCTCGCGAGCGTAGCGCCGTGCGTTGTCCAGGCTGATCGCGGCCCGGGAGCCGATCCGCGAGCCCAGCTCCACGTCCTCCTGGTCGAAACGGGTCCGGTCACCGCGGCGCCACAGCACCACTGCTCCCAGCAGCAGCCCGCGAGCCCGCAGCGGCATCAGCAACAGGGACTCCGCGGCGTCGGGCAGTACCCGGCGGCGTCCCTCGGTGTCGTCCGCCAGCGCGATCCGCAGCTCGGACAGGTCCGGCACGGCCAGCGCGGAGCCACGGTAGACGAGCTCCTTCTCCTGCTCCCGGGCTCGCAGCGAGGCCCCGGCCGGGAGCAGCTCGGCCGGCCAGGCGCCACTCCCGGCGGCCACCGCGACCCGCCGCAGCGGAGCGCCGAGCGAGTAGTCACCGGGCTCCTCGCCCACCAGGGCCGCCTCCGCGAGATCCACCGCCGCCAGATCGGCGTACTCCGGCACCAGCACCCTGGCGAGCCCCTCGGCGGTACGGACGATGTCCAGCGAACCCAGCAGCAGATTCTCCGCCCCGCGCAGGAGAGCCAGTCCGCGCTCCGCCTGCTCCCGGTTCGCGGCCGTCGTCACCGGTACCGCCCAGATCAGGCAGAGAGCCCGGGGACCGCCGTTCAGTGGCAGCACCTCCAGCCGGACCTCGACGGCCCGGCCGCCGCGGTGGCGCAGCGTCGCCGGGCCGCCGGGAGGGAGCAGCCCCTCGCAGGGCTCGGCGAGCAGGTCGGCGAACGGCTCGCCGATCAGCTCCCCGGCCCCCGCGCCGAGCAGTTCCTCGGCTGCGGGCGTGCACGCCCGCATGGTCCCGTGGTCGTCCAGCACCATTGCCGCTCCGTCGCTCGGCAGTCGCCCGGCGACGTCGGACACAGGGCTCGCACTCGTCTGTCTCACCCCCGGGGCGTTGTGGTGGCCTGCCTTCCATTCAACTCGCCCGCACGGGTCACCGGCATCCCGGAAGGGTGCCTCGTGCCCTTCGGGCAGCCCCTTTGATCATTTCTATGCGTCGATCGTGCCGCCCTGGCAGGATGATCCGATGCGGGTCCCCAGACGAGCAGCCAGAGTCGCGGTCCTCGATCCGACCGGGTCGGTCTTCATGTTCCGGTATGACAATGACGAAGTCGGTGTCCACTGGGCGATGCCCGGCGGCGGGATGGAACCGGGCGAGACACCGCTGCAGGCCGTCGAGCGCGAGTTGCGCGAAGAGACCGGGTGGACCGACATCGAGTTGGACGGCACCCTGCTGTGCCTCTGGGAGCACGACTTCACCCGGGCCGGTGTTCCCGTTCGCCAGCACGAGCACGTCTTTCTCGCGCACGGCCCCCGCCGGGACCCGGTCGGTGATCTCGCCGCCTCGCATGCCGCGGACAAGATCCTCCGGTGGCGCTGGTGGTCGCCGGAGGGACTGTCCGGTGACACCGAGCCGCTGTGGCCGCCCCAACTGCCCGCACTGCTCGCCGACGTACGGAGAGGTGGGGCGCCGGTCCGACCGGTCGATCTCGGCTACGTCTGAATACCGACGGACCTGGCCCGCCCCCGCGACCCGTGGCCGCGGCCCCTCACGATCTCACCAGCAGTTCGAAGTCGAAGGTGTAGCGGGACGCGCGGTAGACGTGGTGGGCGAACTCGACCGCTCGGCCCGTGTCGTCGTAGGCCGTGCGCTGCATGGTGAGCAGGGCGGCGCCCGGGCGTTCGTCGAGGAGGGGCGCCTCCTCGGTGGTGGCCGTGCGGGCGCCGATGGTCTGGCGGGCGCTGTGCAGGGTGATGCCAGCCGAGCGCATCACCCGGTACAGGCCCGTCGACTCCAGCCGGGCGGTGGCCGGTTCGAGCAGGGCCGCCGGCAGGTGGTTGCGCAGGTACGCCACCGGCCGGCCGTGCGTGAACCGAAGCCGTTCCAGCGCCGTCACCTCGGCGCCCTCCGCGAGGCCGAGCGCCGCGGCCACCTCGGCGGTCGCGGGCACCCGCTCGTTGCGCAGTACGCGCGTGGTGGGGGCCTGCCCGGCCGTCTCCAGGTCGTCGTAGAGGCTGCTCAGCTCCAGGGGGCGTTTGACCCGGCTGTGCACCACCTGGGTGCCCACCCCGCGCCGCCGTACCAGCAGGCCCTTGTCGACCAGGGACTGGATGGCCTGGCGGACCGTGGGGCGGGACAGGCCCAGCCGCGTGGACAGGTCGATCTCGTTGCCGAGGAGGTTCCCCGGGATGAGGAGCCCGCGTTCGATCGCGGCCTCCAGCTGCTGGGCGAACTGGTGGTACAGCGGCACCGGACTGCCCCGGTCCAGGGCGAAGTCCAGGGAGTCGAGCGCGCAGACGGTCCCGGGACGGGACCGGTCACCGGTCGTCGCCACGGCGTCACCCCCTTCGGGTCGGGTCTGCTGGGACACGGGCGCGTGCGGCCCCGGCCGGGACGGTCACAGATGACGGCGGCGGGCGGCCGCCTCGCGGTCGTAGCGCGCGCGGGCCCGGACGGCGGGCTCGCGCGCTGCCACCTCGGCCACCGGCACGTCCCACCAGGCCTCGGCCGGGGGAGCGGCCGGGGCGGAACGCTCGACGTCGGTCTCGACGTAGACGCACGTCGGGCGGTCGGAGGCACGGGCCGCGCCGAGCGCCCCGCGCAGCTCGCCGACCGTCTTGGCGCGCAGCACCTCCATGCCGAGGCTGGCGGCGTTGGCGGCGAGGTCCACGGGGAGGGGAGCCCCGGTGAAGGAGCCGTCGGCGGCGCGGTAGCGGTAGGCGGTTCCGTAGCGCTCGGCGCCCACCGACTCCGACAGCCCGCCGATGGAGGCGTACCCGTGGTTCTGGACCAGCACCACGTTGACGGGCAGGCCCTCCTGGACGGCGGTGACGATCTCCGTCGGCATCATCAGATAGGTGCCGTCGCCGACCAGCGCCCACACCGGGGTGTCCGGGGCGGCCTGCTGCACGCCGATCGCGGCCGGGATCTCGTAGCCCATGCAGGAGTAGCCGTACTCCAGGTGGTACTGGCGCGGAGAGCGGGCCCGCCACAGTTTGTGCAGGTCACCCGGGAGGGAGCCGGCCGCGTTGATCACCACGTCGTCGTCGCCCACGACCGCGTCCAGGGCGCCCAGCACCTGGCTCTGGGTCGGCACGGCACTGTCGTCGCCGACGCCGAACGCCGCCTCGACCACCCGCTCCCAGCGCTCCTTGCCGGCGCGGTACCCGGCCTCGTACGCGGCGTCCACCCGGTGTCCGGACAGTGCCTCCGTGAGCGCCGTGAGACCGGTGCGCGCGTCGCAGACGAGGGTGGTGGCCGCCAGCTTGTGGGCGTCGAACGCGGTCACGTTGAGGTTGACGAAACGGACCTCCGGGTTCTGGAAGAGCGTCCCGGAGGCGGTGGTGAAGTCGGTGTAGCGGGTGCCGACGCCGATGACGAGGTCCGCGGTGCGGGCCAGGTCGTCACTGACGGCCGTGCCGGTGTGGCCGATGCCGCCGAGGTCGGCCGGGTGGTCGTGGCGCAGCGAGCCCTTGCCCGCCTGGGTGGAGGCGACCGGGATGCCGGTGGCCTCGGCGAACGCCTTCAGCGCGTCCTCGGCGCCGCTGTGGTGGACGCCGCCGCCCGCGACGACCAGCGGGCGCCGGGCGGCGCGCACGGCCCGTACGGCGTCGGCGAGTTCGGCCGGGTCCGGGGCGGGACGCCGGACCCGCCACACCCGCTCGGCGAAGAACTCCTCGGGCCAGTCGAAGGCCTCCGCCTGCACGTCCTGCGGCAGGGCGAGGGTGACCGCCCCGGTCTCGGCCGGGTCGGTGAGCACCCGCATGGCGTTCAGGGCGGAGGGGATCAGGGCCTCGGGCCGGGTGATCCGGTCGAACCAGCGGGAGACGGGGCGCAGGCAGTCGTTGACCGACACGTCCGCCTCGACGGGGTGCTCCAGCTGCTGGAGCAGTGGGTCGGCGGCGTGCGAGGCGAAGTAGTCGCCGGGGAGCAGGAGCACCGGGAGACGGTTGATCGTGGCCAGGGCAGCACCCGTGACGAGGTTGGTGGCGCCGGGGCCGATGGACGTCGTGACCGCCTGGGTGGACAGCCGGCCGCGCTGCCGGGCGTACCCGACCGCCGCGTGCACCATGGCCTGCTCGTTGCGGCCCTGGTGGTACGGCATGACGTCCTCGCCGGCCTCCATCAGCGCCTGCCCGAGACCGGCCACGTTGCCGTGGCCGAAGATGCCCCAGGTGCCGGCGATCAGCCGGTGCCGTACGCCGTCCCGCTCGGTGTACTGGACGGCGAGGAACCGCACCAGGGCCTGGGCCGCGGTGAGGCGGATCGTGGAGTGGCTCATCGTGACCTCACGGGGAAGGGGCGGTGTACAGGGGCAGGCGGGGGTCGACGGGCTGTCCGGGCCAGGTGCCGCGGATCCACGCGTGGTCGGGGTGGTCGCAGATCAGCCAGGCGCGCTCGTCGTCCGGGCCGGCCATGACGTTGAGGTAGTACATGTGGTGGCCGGGCACGGCCATCGACGGCCCGTGCCAGCCGTCCGGGATCAGGACCACGTCACCGCCGCGCACCTCGGCCAGCACGTCCGTCTCCCGGCCGGGACCGGACGGGGAGACCCGCTGGTAGCCGAGGCCGGGGGTGCCGTCGTGGCCGGCGAACTCGAAGTAGTAGACCTCCTCCAGGACCGACTCCTCGCCCGGCCGGTGCTCGTCGTGCTTGTGCGGCGGGAAGGAGGACCAGTTGCCGCCGGGGGTGATCACCTCCACGGCGATCAGCCTGTCGCACTCGAAGACGCCGGCCGCGCCGAAGTTGTTGACCTGGCGGGAGCAGTTGCCGGTGCCGCGCAGCTCCACCGGTACGCCGGAGGCCGGACCGTAGCGGGCGGGCAGGCGCCGGGTGCAGCGGGCGCCGGTGAGCGCGAACCGTCCGCCGCCGGTGGACGTGACGGTCGCGCGGGCGTCGCGCGGTACGTACGCGAAGTCGCTCACGCCGCTGAACACGTTGTCACGGCCGGTGAGTTGGAACGTGTCACTGCCGAGGTCGCCGTCGGCCACGACCGTGCAGCCACCGGCGAGCGGCAGCACGATCCACTCGCTGTCGCCGGTGTCGAAGGTCTGCGAGCCGCCCGGCGGCAGTTCCAGGACGCGCAGACTGGAGTGGCCCCAGCCGGCGGACTCCGGGCTCACGTCCACCGCGTAGGGCCCACTGACGGCCTTTCCGGCGGGGAGGTGGTACGGGCTGGTCACGAAATGCCTCCTTGTCGCGGCTGGAGCGCGGCGGGTTACGGACGAGAAGGGGCGGGACCGCTTCGGCAGGTACCGGTCACAGCAGGCTCACCGCCGTGTCGACCGCGTCCTCCACACTGCCCGTGGCCGGGTACAGCAGCGACCGGCCGACGACCATGCCCTGCACGGTGGGGAGCCTGAGCGCCTTGCGCCAGCGCTCGTAGGCGCCCTCCTGGTCGTCGCCGATCTCGCCGCCGAGCAGCACGGCCGGGAGCGTGGAGGTCCGCAGGACCTCGGCCATGTCGTCCGGGTCCTCGGTGACGGGCAGTTTCAGCCAGGTGTAGGCGGAGGTGCCGCCCAGGCCGGACGCTATGGCGATGGAGCGGGTGACGGCCTCGGCGGACAGGTCGTTGGCGACCCTGCCGCCGGAGCGGCGCGCGATGAACGGCTCCACGAAGACGGGCAGGCGCAGCTCCGCCATCTCGTCGACGGCCCGCGCGGTGGACTCCATGGTGCTCAGTGAGCCGGGGTCGTCGTAGTCGACGCGCAGCAGCAGCTTGCCCGCGTCGAAGCGGAACCGGGCGATGTCGCGGGGGCGGTGCCCGGTGAAGCGGTCGTCCATCTCGAAGGAGGCGCCGGACAGGCCGCCCCGGTTCATCGAGCCCATGACGACCTTGCCGTCGAGCACTCCGAGCAGCAGCAGGTCCTCCAGGACGTCGGCGGTGGCGAGTACCCCGTCGACACCGGGCCGTGACAGTGCGACGCACAGGCGTTCGAGCAGTTCGGCCCGGTTGGCCATGGCGAGTCCGCGGCCGCCGACGCCGAGCGAGCCGCGCGCGGGGTGGTCGGCCGCCACGATCATCAGCCGGCCGCTGTCGCCGATCAGCGGGCGGCGCACCCGGCGCGCGGCGGCCTCCGCTACGGCCTCGGGGTGCCGGGCGCGGACCGCGGTCAGGTCGGGGATGCTGAGGCTCAAGAGGAGGCTCCGTTCAGGCAGTGGCTCGCGCGAGGAGGTCGTCGACCTCCGCACGGGTGGGCATCGCGGAGGAGCAGGCGAGGCGGGAGGCGACGAGGGCGCCGGCCGCGTTGGCGTACCGCATGGTCGTCGTCAGGTCCCAGCCGGACAGCAGTCCGTGGCAGAGCGAGCCGCCGAACGCGTCGCCCGCGCCGAGGCCGTTGACGACCTCGACGGGTACCGGCGGGACCTCGGCCCGGCTGCCGTCCCGGTGCACCGCGAGGACGCCCTTGGGGCCCTGCTTGACGACGGCCAGTTCCACACCGGCCGCAAGCAGTGCCTCGGCGCACGCCTCCGGCTTGCGTACGCCGGTGGCGATCTCGCACTCGTCGATGTTGCCGACCGCCACGGTGGCGTGCCGCAGTGCCTCGGCGTAATGCCGGCGGGCCTGGACGGGATCCGGCCAGAACATAGGGCGCCAGTCGAGGTCGAAGACGGTGGTGCCCGCCTTGTCGCGCGCGGCCAGGGCGGCGAGCGTGGCGGAGCGGCTCGGCTCCTCGCTCAGCCCGGTGCCGGTGACCCAGAAGATCCGGGCCGCGCGGACGGCCGGGAGGTCCAGTTCGCCGGTGTGGATCTCCAGGTCGGGCGCCTTGGGCCGGCGGTAGAAGTACAGGGGGAAGTCGTCCGGCGGGAAGATCTCGCAGAAGGTCACCGGGGTCGGGTACGCGGCGACCGGCGTGACCCAGCGGTCGTCGACGCCGAAGCCCTTCAGCGCCTCGTGCAGATACGCGCCGAACGGGTCGTCGCCGGTGCGGGTGATCACCGCGGTGGAGCGGCCGAGCCGGGCCGCGGCGACGGCCACGTTGGCCGCGGAACCGCCGAGGTACTTGCCGAAGGTCTCCACGCGCGCCAGGGGTACGCCGGACTGCAGGGGGTAGAGATCGACTCCGATGCGTCCCATGGTGATCAGGTCGAAGGCCTGGGCGGACTCAGCGGGCTCTGCCATGCGCGACGCTCCTCGAGCTGGGCTGGGGTGCGGATCCCGGGGGTCCCTGTGACGGGGACGCGGAGCCCGGGGCCTGCCGCCCTCCCAGATGTAGGACCCGGAGGGCCGCACTGTCAAGGCTTTGTTCTTACATTCGGACTAGGTCGTAGAACAGATGTCTTGACAAAGTATTGACAGCGGGCCCGCCACGGGATTGGATCCGGTCCCAACGCTGACTTCCCCTGGTTTTCAACGAGTTCCAAGAGTTCCCAGAGTTCGACCCGAGCTTTTCCCCAGCCACAGTGAGGTGCAGGAAAGATGGACCGCTCTTCTCGCCGCTTCCGCGGAGTCGCCCCCCTTGTGGCCGTGACCGCGATGGCGGCCCTGGCCCTCGCCGGCTGCTCCAGCAGCTCGGGCGGAAAGAAGGCCGAGGACGGCGGGGACGGCGGCAGCGGCGCCGCGGGCAAGGCCAACACGCCCCGGATGACGGTCGCGCTGGTCACCCACCAGGCGCCGGGTGACACCTTCTGGGACATCGTCCGCAAGGGCGCGGAGGCGGCCGCCGCCAAGGACAACATCAAGCTCGTCTACTCCGCCGACCCGAGCGCCGGCAGCCAGGCCAACCTCGTCCAGAACGCGATCGACCAGAAGGTCGACGGCATCGCCGTCACCCTCGCCAAGCCGGACGCGATGCGGGGCGTGCTGGCCAAGGCCGAGCAGGCGGGCATACCCGTGGTCGGACTCAACTCCGGCCTGAACGACTGGAAGAAGCTCAACCTGCTGGAGTTCTTCGGCCAGGACGAGTCGGTGGCGGGCGAGGCGTTCGGCAAGAAGCTGAACGAGGTCGGCGCCAAGAAGGCCGTCTGCGTGATCCACGAGCAGGGCAACGTCGGCCTGACCCAGCGCTGCGACGGCGTGAAGAAGACCTTCCAGGGCTCCATCGAGAACCTCTACGTCAACGGCGCGGACATGCCGTCGGTCAAGTCCACCATCACCGCCAAGCTCAAGCAGAACGGCTCCGTCGACCACGTCGTCACCCTCGGTGCCCCGGTCGCGATGACCGCGGTGCAGTCGGTGGGCGACGCGGGCAGCAAGGCCAAGGTCGCCACCTTCGACCTCAACAAGGAGCTGGCCGGCTCCGTCAAGAAGGGCGACATCGAGTTCGCCGTCGACCAGCAGCCCTACCTCCAGGGCTACCTGGCCGTGGACGGCCTGTGGCTGTACAAGAACAACGGCAACTACAGCGGCGGCGGTGAGCAGCCGGTGCTCACCGGACCGGCCTTCGTCGACAAGTCCAACGTCGAGCAGATCGCGGGGTTCGCCGCGAAGGGCACCCGGTGAGTGACATGTCCTCAAAGGCCGCGCCGGCGGTGGGCGCACCGCCGGCTCCCGGCTCCCGGCAGACCGACGGCCGCACCGTAAGGCGCCCGCTGGCGCTGCGGCTGCTGGCCCGCCCGGAGGTCGGGGTCTTCCTCGGCGCCGTCGCCGTGCTCGTGTTCTTCCTCGTCGCCGCCCCCTCGGTCCGCCAGGGCGGCTCCATGGCGACGGTCCTGTACCAGTCGTCGACCATCGGCATCATGGCCCTGCCGGTGGCCCTGCTGATGATCGGCGGGGAGTTCGACCTCTCCTCAGGTGTCGCCGTGATCACCTCGGCGCTCACCGCGAGCATGCTCAGCTACCAGCTCACCATGAACGTGTGGGCGGGGGTGATCGTCGCCCTGGCGGTGTCCCTGGGCGTCGGCGCCTTCAACGGCTGGCTGCTGGTCAAGACCGGCCTGCCGAGCTTCCTGGTCACCCTCGGCACCTTCCTGATCCTCCAGGGAGTCAACCTCGCCGTGACCAAACTGGTCACCGGCAACGTGGCCACCGACGACATCAGCGACATGGACGGCTTCGAGCAGGCCAAGGCCGTCTTCGCCTCGTCCTTCGACGTCGGCGGCGTCCAGGTGAAGATCACCGTGGTGTGGTGGCTGGTCTTCGCCGCACTGGCCACCTGGGTCCTGCTGCGCACCAAGTACGGCAACTGGATCTTCGCGGTCGGCGGCAACAAGGACAGTGCCCGCGCGGTCGGCGTGCCCGTCACCTTCACCAAGATCACCCTGTTCATGCTGGTCGGCTTCGGCGCCTGGTTCGCGGGCATGCACCAGCTGTTCTCGTTCAACACCGTGCAGTCCGGCGAGGGCGTCGGCCAGGAGCTCATCTACATCGCCGCCGCCGTGATCGGCGGCTGCCTGCTCACCGGCGGCTACGGCTCCGCCGTCGGCCCCGTCTTCGGCGCCTTCATGTTCGGCATGGTGAACCAGGGCATCGTCTACGCGGGCTGGAACCCCGACTGGTTCAAGGCCTTCCTCGGCGTGATGCTGCTCGGCGCCGTCCTCATCAATCTGTGGGTCCGGCGCACGGCGACCCGGAGGTGACCGACATGACCAGCGACAAGGCGGCGGCCCACGGAGCCGTCCTCCCCGACACCCCGCCCGCGCACGACGGGCCCGTCGTCGAACTGCGCGGCGCCGGCAAGTCCTACGGCAACATCCGCGCCCTGCACGGCGTCGACCTCGCCGTCCGCCCCGGGCGCGTCACCTGCGTGCTCGGGGACAACGGCGCCGGCAAGTCCACCCTCATCAAGATCATCTCCGGGCTGCACCAGCACACCGAGGGCGAGTTCCTCGTCGACGGAGCGCCGGTGCGCTTCTCCAGCCCGCGCGACGCCCTCGCCCGGGGCATCGCCACCGTCTACCAGGACCTGGCGACCGTCCCGCTCATGCCCGTGTGGCGGAACTTCTTCCTGGGCTCCGAGCTGACCAAGGGGCCCTGGCCCGTACGCCGCCTCGACATCGCCCGGATGAAGCGGACCGCGGACGAGGAACTGCGCAACATGGGCATCGTCCTGGACGACCTGGAACAGCCCATCGGAACGCTCTCCGGCGGCCAGCGCCAGTGCGTCGCCATCGCCCGCGCCGTCCACTTCGGCGCCCGCGTCCTCATCCTGGACGAGCCCACCGCCGCCCTCGGCGTCAAGCAGTCCGGTGTCGTGCTGAAGTACATCGCCGCCGCCCGCGACCGCGGCCTCGGCGTCATCTTCATCACCCACAACCCCCACCACGCCTACATGGTCGGCGACCACTTCAGCGTGCTGCGCCTGGGCACCCTCGAACTCAGCGCGGGCCGCAGCGAGGTCGGCCTGGACGAGCTGACCCACCACATGGCGGGCGGCACCGAACTCGCCGCCCTCAAGCACGAGCTGTCGCAGGTCCGCGGTGTCGACACCGAGGAGCTCCCGGAGGCGGACGTCCTCGCCGCGCCCACCGCGTCCGCACCGGAACCCACCGAAGGGAACTGATGACATGGCCCCCGTGCTGGACCGCATCCGGGTCGGCTCCGCCCCCGACTCCTGGGGCGTCTGGTTCCCCGACGACCCCGCGCAGGTGCCCTGGGAACGCTTCCTCGACGAGGTGGCCGAGGCCGGCTACTCCTGGATCGAACTCGGTCCCTACGGCTACCTGCCGACCGACCCGGCCCGGCTCAACGACGAGGTGGCCAGGCGCGACCTGAAGGTCTCGGCGGGCACCGTCTTCACCGGCCTGCACCGCGGCCCGTCGGTGTGGGAGTCCACCTGGGAGCACGTCAGCCAGGTCGCCGAACTCACCCGGGCCACCGGAGCACGCCACCTCGTCGTCATCCCCTCGTTCTGGCGCGACGACAAGACCGCCGAGATCCTGGAGCCGCCGGAGCTGACCGGCGAGCAGTGGACGCACCTGACCCGGGGCATGGAACGGCTCGGCCGCCAGGTCAGGGAGACGTACGGCCTCGACATCGTCGTCCACCCGCACGCCGACACCCACATCGACACCGAGGCCCACGTCGAACGCTTCCTCGACTCCACCGACTCCGGTCTCGTCAACCTCTGCCTGGACACCGGGCACTACGCCTACTGCGGCGGCGACAGCGTCAAGCTGATCGAGACCTACGGCGAGCGCATCGGCTACCTGCACCTCAAGCAGGTCGACCCGGAGATCCTCGCCGACGTGGTGGCGCACGAGGTGCCGTTCGGGCCGGCGGTCCAGCGGGGCGTGATGTGCGAGCCGCCGGCCGGAGTACCGGCCCTTGAACCGGTCCTGACGGCAGCGCAGGGGCTCGGCGTGGACCTCTTCGCGATCGTCGAGCAGGACATGTACCCGTGCGAGCCGGACACGCCGCTGCCCATCGCGGTGCGCACACGCCGGTTCCTGCGGTCCTGCGGCGCCTGACCCCGCCGGGAAAGACACCAGGCTCCCTGGAAAGGACGACTTCCGGACGCCGAGGAGAGGTACGACGATGGCCCGGTCATCGACTCTGAACGTCGCCGTCATCGGCGTCGGCCGCATGGGCGCCGACCATGTGCGCCGGATCCGGGAGGTCGTCAGCGGCGCCCGGGTGAGCGCCGTCGTGGACGCCGACGCGGAACGCGCCGAGGCCGTCGCGGCCCGCGCCGGCGGCTGCGCCGCGTACACCGACCCGGCCGCCGCGCTGGCCGCCGCCGACGTCGACGCGGTGCTCGTGGCCTCGCCGGGCCCGGCCCACGAGGCGGCCCTGCTCGCCGCCCTCGCCCACGACCTGCCCGTCCTGTGCGAGAAACCCCTCACCCCCGACCCGGCCTCCGCCCTGCGCGTACTCGACGCCGAGCGGCGGCTCGGCCGGCGGCGCGTCCAGGTGGGCTTCATGCGGCGCTACGACGCCGAGTACGTCCGGCTCGAACAGCTCCTGCGGACCGGCCGGCTGGGCCGCCCGCTGCTGCTGCACCAGCGCCACCGCAACGTGACCTCCCCGCCCGGCTGGACCAGCGACCTGCTCATCAGCGACTCGCTCGCGCACGAGGTGGACGCGACCCGCTGGCTGCTCGGCCAGGAGATCACCGCGGTGACCGTCCTGCGTCCCGCCCCGTCCGGCGACGCCCCCGCCGGCCTCCAGGACCCGCAGTTCGTCGTCCTCGAAACGGACGGCGGTGCCATCGCCGACGTGGAGGTCTTCGTCAACTGCGGCTTCGGCTACCAGGTGCGGGCCGAGGCCGTCTGCGAGCGCGGCACGGCGCACGTCGGCGACGGCCACGCCATGGTCACCCAGGCGGACGGCCGCTGGGGCGGCACCATCGCCCAGGACTACCTCGAACGCTTCGAGGACGCCTACGACCGCGAGGTGCAGACCTGGGTCGACTCCGTCCGCCACGGCACGCCCACTGGCCCCAGCGTCTGGGACGGCCTCGCCGCGGCCGCGGTCTGCGCGGCGGGCGTCCGCTCCCTGACCGAGGGCGGCCGGGTGGAGGTGGAGCTGCCCGAACGTCCGTCCCTGTACGGATGACACCCGCCGTACGCCCCGCGCTACAGTCGGGGCGTACGGGAAGCACGGAACGTCGCGTTCTGCGTGCCGATGGCGCAGGGGCGGGCACCTCCTCGACGGGGAGCGTAATGAGCACAGCGCGTGACCTGATGATCGTCGCCCTGGACGTGGAACCCAGCCGGCCGCCCGAGCGCGGGGACCTCTCCCTGGCGCTGGCCGGCGCCGAGGCGTACGACCTGCTGCGGGCCGAGCTGCTGGAGCTGGACGGCGACCGGATCGTGCCGCGGCTCCTGCCACAGGTCGGCGACCCGCTGCTGGCCGAGGCCGCCTCGTCGCTGGTGCGCCAGGTGCCGTACGAGACCCTGGAGGACTGGCTCTGGCGGCGCGGGCGCGGTCTGGCCGGGGCCTATCTGACCGCCCTGGAACAGGAGGGCCAGGTCACCTGGGAACGCAGCCGCTGGCTGCCGTTCCGGGGCGGCCGCACGGTCCTCAGCGACACCGGGGCACGGCGGCGCGCGGCCTACCGCTGGGCGGCCGACGAGCCGGTGCTGCTCACACTCGCGGCGGCCGTCGGCATCCGCGACGAGATGTCCGCGGCGGAGCCGGGCATCACCGACGACGCCGTCCTCACCGTCCTCGCCGCCGTCCACGACGCCGTGATGGAACTGGAGGCCGTCCGCCAGCGCCGAGCCATCGAGGGCGCGGCCTTCGCCAACGTCTGGCGCGGCGCGTAGCCGACCGCCACCGGTCGGTGCCTCGCCCGTCACCCGCAGACCGCCACCGCGCCGCCGTGCCCGGACACCCACCGGGTGGTGTCGCGCCGCCTCGCCGGCAGGCGCTGTCGCGCCGGGGCGCCCGAAGGGCGGTGCCTCGCCCGTTGCCCGCTAACCGTCACCGCGTCGTGCCGCCGACGCGCGGTGCCGTGTCCGGATGCCCGCAGGGTGGTGTCGCGCCGTGTCGCCGGGAGGCGCTGTCGCGCCGGGTCGCCCGGGGGGCGGTTCTCGCCCGTTGCCCGCTAACCGTCACCGCGTCGTGCCGCCGACGCGCGGTGCTGCGTCCGGATGCCCGCAGGGTGGTGTCGCGCCGTGTCGCCGGGAGGCGTTGTCGCGCCGGGCGTCCGGAGGGCGGTGTCCCGCCGCGTCGCGGACAGGCGCTGTGGCGCCCGGTCGGCCCCTGGGCGGTGTCGCGTCGTGCCGACGCGGTGGCGGTCTGTGTCCGGATGCCCGCAGGGTGGTGTCGCGCCGTGTCGCCGGCAGGCGCTGTCGCGCCCGGGTCGCCCGAAGGGCGGTTCTCGCCCGGTCGGCCGTAGACCGTCACCGTGCCGTGCCGCTGACGCGTGGTGCCGCGCCCGGTCGCCCGGAGGGTGGTGTCGCGCCGTGTCGCGGACAGGCGCTGTGGCGCCCGGTCGGCGGTAGACCGTCACCGTGCCGTGCCGCCGATGCGCGGTGCTGTGTCCGCATGCCCGCCGGGTGGTGTCGGGACCGTGTCGCCGGGAGGCGTTGTCGCGCCCGGTCGGCCGTAGACCGTCACCGTGCCGTGCCGCCGACACGTGGTGCTGCGTCCGGATGCCCGCCGGGTGGTGTCGAACTGCGTCGCCGGCAGGCGCTTTCGCGCTCGGTCGCCCGTAGGGCGGTGTGCCGGGGCGTCCCGCAGGGCGGTGCCGTGCCCCGTCGTCGACAGGCGCGGCCGCGTCCGGCGTCGGCAGGCGGGGTCGCGTCGGCGCTTTTAAGCTGAGGGGCGGCGTGGGTCGCCGTGGAAGTTTGGGCGGTGTCCTTCGTCCCCCGCTCGTCCGGGACGGCCGCGGGCCCGTTCCCAGGCGCTTGGAGCCGGCGCATGACCCACGTGTGTCCACGACTGCGACGGGCTGTCGTCACCGCGACCGCCGTCGGAGTGCTCGTGGTGCCCCTCGCCGGCGGGACCGCCTCCGCCGGACCCGCCGCCCACCCCGGCGCGGTCACGGCAACCGCGCCTGCGGGCATGTCGAACACCGGAGTGCGCAGACTGAGCCCCGACGTGGTCCGGCAGCTCGACCAGGCCGTGCTGCGCGTCATGCGGCAGGCGGGCGTGCCCGGAGTGACCGTGGGACTGTGGACACCGGACGAGGGCGAGTACGTCAAGTCCTTCGGCGTCGCCGACAGGAGTACCGGGCGGAAGATGTCGCCCGACCTGTACATGCGGATCGGCGGCGAGACCAAGACCTTCACCGTGACGGCCCTGCTGCACCTCGTGGACCGGCACAAGGTGCGCCTGGACGACCCCGTCGGCAAGTACGTCGCCGACGTGCCGAACGGGAACGGGATCACCCTGCGACAGCTCGCCGGCATGCGCAGCGGACTGTTCGACTACAGGGCGGACGCGGGCTTCCGCAAGGCGCTGGCCTCCGACCCGCACCGGTCCGTCACCCCGCACGAACTGCTCGCCCACGCCTTCAAGCACCCCCCGCTCTTCCCGCCGGGCCGGAAGTTCGACTACAGCAACACCAACCTCATCCTCCTCGGCCTGGTCGTCGAGAAGGCCGGCGGCCGGCCCCTCGCGGACTACCTCGCCACCCACGTACTGCGCCCGGCCGGACTCGACCAGACCTTCTTCCCGGCCGGGGCGCGGTTCCCGCGCCCCCACGCGCAGGGCCGCACGAACCGGACCGCGAACGGCGAGGTGCGGGACGCGGCCGACTGGAACCCCTCCTGGGCCTGGGCGGCCGGGGCGATGGTCTCCAACCTCGACGACCTGCGCGTCTGGGCGCGCACCGTCGCCACGGGCGCCCTGCCCGACGGCACCAGGCTCATCAGCCCCGCCTCCCAGCAACAGCGGCTCACCACACACCCGACCTCCGCCCCCGGCGCCGGATACGGCCTCGGCATCTTCGACGTGCGCGGCTGGATCGGCCACAACGGCTCCCTGCCGGGCTACGAGTCCCTCACCGTCCACCTCCCCGCGGCGCGCACGACCCTCGTCGTCCTGCTGAACAGCGACATCGACGAGCACGGGACCGAGCCCAGCACCCTGCTCGGCCGGGCGATCACGAAGATCGTCACCCCCGGGCACGTCTTCGACCTGCCGACCCGGGCGGCCGTCCGGTGACCGGCCGCCCCACGGACTGACGACGTGTCCCGGGACCCGACCACACCGACGGCGCCGCCGCCCATGAGCGGGCAGACCGCCTGCGGCGCCGGCGCGCACGGCCCGCTGGGCACCTTCCTGCGCACCGAGACCGGCAGCGCCGCGGTGCTGCTCGCCGCCGCCGTCGCGGCGCTGGTGTGGGCCAACGCCTCGCCCGGCACGTACGAGTCGTTCTGGCGCACCCACGTCTCGCTCATGATCGGCTCGACCGGCGTCTCCCTGGGACTGCGGGAGTGGATCAACAGCGGGCTGATGGCGCTGTTCTTCTTCGTCGTCGGCCTCGAGGCCCGCCGGGAGTTCGACATCGGGGAGCTGAGAGAGCGCAGACGCCTCGCCCTCTCGGCGATCGCCGGGATCAGCGGCATGGCCGTACCCGTGGCGATCTACCTGGCCGTCAACGCGGGCCACGCCACCGCGCGGGGATGGGGCGCGGCCATGTCCACGGACACGGCGTTCGCGCTCGGCATCCTCGCCGTCTTCGGCTCCCGGCTGCCCGGTGGCCTGCGCGTCTTCCTGCTCGGCGTCACGGTCGCCGACGACTTCCTCGCGCTCGCCGTCATCGCCTTCGCCTACAGCGGCACCCTCTACGTGCCCGCCCTGCTCACCGCCTTCGGCGTCCTGGCCGTGCTGATCGCGCTGCGCCTGGCCGGCGTACGGATCTCCGCCGCGTACGCGCTGGTCGCCCTGGTCCTGTGGGGCGCGCTGCTGCGCTCCGGCGTCGATCCGGTGGTCAGCGGGCTGGTCATGGGCCTGCTCACCTACGCCCACCCCGCCCAGCGGCACGCCCTGGAACGCGCCAGCCGGCTCTTCCGCCGCTTCCGCGAGCAGCCCACACCCGAACTGGAACGCACCCTGCGCCGGGGTCTGGCCACCACGCTGTCGCCCAACGAGCGGTTCCAGCGCATGCTCCACCCGTGGACCAGCTATCTGATCGTGCCGCTGTTCGCGCTGGCCAACGCCGGTCTCCCGCTCGGCGCGGCCCGGCTCGCGGACGCCTTCACCTCGCCCGTCACCCTCGGCATCCTGCTCGGGTACGTCCTCGGCAAGCCGATCGGCGTCGCCGGCTCCACCTGGCTCGCCGTACGGCTCAGCCGCGGTCGGCTGCGCCCGCCGATCGGCTGGGGCGCGATCGCCGCGGGCGGCGGTCTGGCCGGGGTGGGCTTCACCGTGTCCCTGCTGATCGCCACGCTCGCCTTCCGCGGGCCCCGCCTTGAGGAGGCGAAGATCGGCATTCTGGCGACCGTCGTGTGCTCCTTCGCCCTCACCTGGCTGGTGACCGGGGCCCTGTCCCTGCTGCCCCCGCGCAGCCGGGCCCGCGCGCTGCTGGGCCGCGGCCGGGTCATCGTCGACCTCGGCGAGCCCGTCGACCCCGGGCGCGACCACGTCCGCGGGCCGCTCGACGCCCCGGTGACGCTGGTCGAGTACGGCGACTACGAGTGCCCGTACTGCGGACTCGCCGAGCCGGTCGTGCGGGAGCTGCTCACCGAATTCGGCGACGACGTGCGCTACGTCTGGCGGCACCTGCCGCTGACCGACGTCCACCCGAACGCGCAGCTCGCCGCCGAGGCCGCGGAGGCCGCCGCCCGCCAGGGCCGCTTCTGGCAGATGCACGACGTCCTGATCGGCCACCAGGGCGACCTGAGCCCCAAGGACCTCCTGAGCCACGCCGCACAGGTCGGCCTCGACATGGACCGCTTCCGCCGGGACCTGCGGGCGCGGGCGGGCGCGCAACGGGTGGCCGACGACGTGGAGTCGGCCGACCTCAGCGCCGTCTCCGGCACCCCGACCTTCTTCGTCAACGGCCGCCGCCACCACGGTGCCTACGACATCACCACCCTTGCGGCGGCCGTACGCGCCGCCCGGGAACGCGCGGCCCTGACGAGCACGGGCCCGCAGTCCTGAGGCCGCGTCGCGGCCCGGCGGGTCAGACGGTTCGTACCTCCTCGACGCGCACCGGACGGTGTTCGTGGAGGGACAGGGTGCACGCCTCGGCGATCCAGCCGGCCTCCAGGGCGTCCGCGACCGTGCAGGGGGAGGGCAGCCGGCCGGCCACGACCTCCGTGAACGCGGTGAGTTCGGCGCGGTAGGCGGCGGTGAATCGGTCCATGAAGAAGTCGTGCGGGGTGCCGGCGGGGAAGGTCACCCCGGGTTCGACGGAGCGCACCGGCAGCTTGTCGTCCAGGCCGACGGCGATCGAGTCCTCGAAGCCGTGCAGCTCCATGCGGACGTCGTAACCGCGGGCGTTGTGGCGGCTGTTGGAGACCACCGCGATCGTTCCGTCGTCCAGCGTGAGCACGGCACCGGTGGTGTCGGCGTCGCCCGCCTCCCTGATGTAGCCGGCGCCCCGGTTGCCGCCGACGGCGTACACCTCGGTCACCTCCCGCCCGGTCACCCAGCGGATGATGTCGAAGTCGTGCACCGAGCAGTCCCGGAAGATCCCGCCGGAGGAGGCGATGTACGAGGCCGGCGGCGGCGCCGGGTCGAGCGTGGTCGAGCGTACGGTGTGCAGCTTGCCGAGCTCGCCGCTGAGCACGGCGGCGCGGGCCGCGGCGAAACCGGCGTCGAAGCGGCGGTTGTAGCCGATCTGCACGGGCACGCCGCCGTCCTGGACGGCCGTGAGGACCTCGACGCCCTCCGCCATGGTGCGGGCCACCGGCTTCTCGCAGAAGACGGGGACCCCTGCGTCGACGGCGGCGAGGATCAGCGCCGGGTGGGCGTCGGTCGCCGCGGCCACGACGACACCGTCCACCCCGGCGGCCAGCATCGCCTCGGGCGAGTCGGCCACCTCGGCCCCGAACCGCTCGGCGGCGGCCTTCGCGGCGTCCGTGAACGGGTCGGCGACGACGAGTGACTCGACCGCGTCGAGTCCGGAGAGGGTCTCGGCGTGGAAGGCGCCGATCCGGCCGAGGCCGAGGATTCCGATGCGCATGGGGGCTGGTGCTCCTTGGGTGCGTGGGTTGTGCGTGGTGGTGCGGCAGTGCGTCGGTCCAGTCCGGCTCAGTCCAGTCCGCCGAGCACGTTCTGGTCCCAGTCGATCACCGAACCGGTGACCACCCCGGACCGCTCGGACAGCAGCAGGACCACGAAGTCGGCGATCTCGTCCGGCTGACCGAGCCTGCCCATCGGCAGCCGCTCCGCGGCCCGCTCGCGCCAGTCGTCGCCGGCGCCGTGGAAGGCGCGCTGGGTGGCGTCCTCGCCCTCGGTCGCGGTCCAGCCGATGTTCAGTCCGTTGATCCGCACCCGGTCGTGGCGGTGGGCGTGCGCGGCGTTGCGGGTGAGGCCCACCAGACCGGCCTTGGCGGCGACGTACGGCGCCAGGAACGGCTGCCCGCCGTGCGCCGAGGACGTGATGATGTTGACGACGGTGCCGGGCGCCCCGCGCGCCACCATGTCGGCCACCGCCGCCTGCATCGCGAAGAACGGCCCCTTGAGGTTGACCGCGATGTGCGCGTCGAACAGCTCGGGCGTGGTGTCGAGGAGCGTGCCGCGCGAGGTCAGCCCCGCGGAGTTCACCAGGCAGTCGATCCGCCCGTAGGCGGAGACCACCCGTGCCACCGACCCCTTGGCCTGTCCGGCGTCGGCCAGGTCGGCCCGGACGAACGTCGCGGTGCCCCCGGCGGCCGTCAGCTCCGCCACAAGGGCCTCGCCCGGCTCGGTCCGCCGCCCGGTCACGGCGACGACGGCGCCCTCGCGGACGGCGGCCCGCGCGATCGCCGCCCCCACGCCCTGGCTGCCGCCGTTGACGAGGACGACCTTGCCGTGGAGCAGGCCGTCCGCGGATCCGTCGAGAAGTCCCATGACCGTCCTCAGCTCTCGCGCCGCTCGGCGGCGGCCCGCAGTTCCGCGCGCAGCGCGTCCGGTGTCCACTCCTCGCGCACCGCCCGCCGTACGAGGTCCGCCTGCGAGGGCGGAGCCAGACCGCCGACCGGCGGATCGCTGTCGAGGTTGGTGGGGAACGGGTAGCCTTCGGCGCTCGCGGCGACGACACGGTCCAGCCACGCGGCGTCGGCGCCCTCCGCCTTGCGCTTGAGCAGCACGGGGAAGACGGCACCCGCGACGGCCTCGCGGTCGACGGTCTCCATCGCGCGCCCGAACGCGGAGGAGACCTGGAGCAGGTTGGCCATGCGCCGGATGTCCGCCGACCGGTTCGTCCCGGCGGCGTGGAAGAGCGCCGGGTTGAAGAAGACGGCGTCCCCCTTGGCCAGCGGCAGTTGCACGTGGTGGTCCTCGAAGTACGCCTGGAACGAGGGCAGTCGCCAGGCGAGGTACCCCGGCTCGTACCGCTGCGAGTACGGCAGGTACATCGTCGGACCGGACTCCACGGGCATGTCGCAGTGCGCGACCGCGCCCTGGAGGGTCAGCACGGGGGAGAGCCGGTGGACGTGCGCCGGGTAGGCGGCGGCGACCTCGTTGGGCAGGAACCCCAGGTGGTAGTCGCGGTGCACGGTCTGGGCCGCGCCGCCCGGGTTGACCACGTTGATCTGCGAGGTGACCTGGTAACCGGGGCCCAGCCAGGCCTCGCCGACCAGCGCCAGGACGTCGTTGGCGTAGTAGTCGGCGAACGTCTCGGGGTCGTGCAGCGCCGCCTTCTCCAGGGCGTTCCACACCCGGTCGTTGGCGCCGGGCTTGGCGAAGTGGTCCCCGCCGCCCGCGCCCGAGGCGTGCTGCTCGGCGATCAGGGCGCGGAAGACGCCGGTTGCCCGGTCGACCACGGCGGTGTCGGGAAAGGCGCCCCGGAACACCACGATGCCGGGGCCCTCGTCCAGGGCGCGGACCAGTTCGGCCCGCAGGGCGGGGCGGTCCCCGGCCCCGCGCAGCCGACCGGCGTCGTAGACGAGGACGCCCCGGTCCACCGCCGAGGCGTGCGGATAGCCGGCGAGGTCGGTCGCGCGCTCGACGAGCGCGCGGAAGGAGCCGAGGTCGCAGTCCTGCTCGGACAGCCAGGCACGGCGGTGTACGGAGACGGAGGACATCGTCGTCCTTTCGGTCGTCGGCCGACTTGGTCAGGGCCTTCGCGCCCTGTCATTCTTGTCATTACAAACACCTCGAACAACCATCGGCGAGCCATCAAAAACCCCTCAAGGACCTTCCCGAGGAGCCTGCGCATGGGCCACCCCTTCCCGATCCGCGAGATAGCACGTCAGGCCGGGCTGAGCGAGGCCACCGTCGACCGGGTGCTCAACGGCCGCGGCGGCGTGCGGGAGAGCACCGCGGGGGAGGTGCGCCGGGCCATCGCCGACCTCGACCGGCAGCGCACCCAGGTCCGCCTCGTGGGCCGCACCTTCATGGTCGACATCGTGATGCAGGCGCCCGAGCGGTTCAGCACCGCCGTACGTGCCGCCCTGGAGGCCGAACTGCCGTCCCTGCACCCGGCCGTGGTGCGCTCCCGCTTCCACTTCCGCGAGACCGGCCCGGTACGGGAGCAGGTCGCCGTCCTCGACCGGATCGCACGGCGCGGCTCGCAGGGCGTGATCCTCAAGGCCCCGGACGTCCCCGAGGTCACCGCGGCGGTCGGCCGGCTGGTGGCGGCCGGCATCCCGGTCGTCACCCTCGTCACCGACCTGCCCGCCAGCGCCCGGCTCGGCTACGTCGGCAGCGACAACCGGGCGGCGGGCGCGACGGCCGCGTACCTGATGGGCCAGTGGCTCGGCGACCGGCCCGGCAATGTGCTCACGAGCCTCAGCAGCGGCTTCTTCCGCAACGAGGAGGAACGCGAGATGGGCTTCCGCGGCGCCATGCGCGCCCGTCACCCCCGGCGGGCCCTGGTGGAGATCGCCGAGGGGCAGGGCCTGGACGCCACGCAGTACGACCTCGTGCGGGCCGCCCTGGAGCGCGACCCGGAGATCCGCGCCGTCTACTCGATCGGCGGCGGCAACATCGCCACCCTGCGGGCCTTCGCCGACCTCGGCCGCGAGTGCGCGGTGTTCATCGCCCACGACCTCGACCAGGACAACACCCGCCTGCTGCGCGAGCACCGCCTGTCCGCCGTGCTCCACCACGATCTGCGTCAGGACCTGCGGGAGGCCTGCCACCTGGTGATGCGGGCCCACGGCGCCCTGCCGCCCGCCGGACCGACGCTTCCGTCGGCGATCCAGGTGGTGACCCCCCACAACATGCCACCGCACCAGATGGCCGGCTGAACTCCCCCGCGGGCCTCACAGGTTGATCGCGTAGGCCTTGCGCAGCGTTTCGTGCACCGTCCACGTCGTGCGGTCGCCCTCGCGCAGCACCGCCAGGTCGCCCGGGCCGACGCGCAGGGTCGGACCGTCCTCGACCTCGATGGTCGCCGAGCCGCTGATCACCACGAACAGCTCGTCCGCCTCGGTGTCGGTGACGACCCCGGGCGTGATCTGCCAGATCCCGCGGACCTGCCGGCCGTCCGCCGACTCCCAGACCACCTTGCCGGTCACCTCGGGCGTCCCGGAGACGATCTGCTCGGGTTCGAGCGGCTCGGGCACGAGGTCGGCGTCGGGGACATGCAGAACGAAACTGTGCGTCATGCCGCGACCCTAGCCGGGGCGGACGGCACCGGAAGGCCGACAGGGTGTAGGGGATCGGCCCTGGTCCGAGGACACTTCGTCGCTTCCGGCGGCGGCGCGGCCCGGCACGCGCGGCCGGCACCCGCGGGCCGATTTCCGCGGGCCGATTTCCGCGCGGCGCGCCCGTGGCGGCCGCGGCGCCCTCACACCACGCTCGGCTCCGCTCGCGCGGGGGACCCCCACCGGCGCCCCGCGCATCTCCGCGATCTGGTTCGCGCTGACCGCCGCCGGGGTCTTCCTGCTCGGCGTCCACATGCCGCCGGCGCTGACGTTCACGGTGGTCTTCCTGACCGGCGTGTTCCTCAACAGCGCGCAGACCATGATCTACGCCACGGTCTCCCTGCGCTCCAGCCCCGGCAACCGCGCCACCGCCGTCGGCCGGACCTCCGGCATGGGCCGCTTCGGCGCCGTCTCCGGTCCCTGGCTCGGCGGCCGGCGGCCGGCTGCCGGCCGCCGGCCACGGCTCCTGGGGCTTCACCGCCTTCGCCCTGGCCGGCGTCTCCTCCATGGTCTTCATCGGCATCGCGGCCCTGCGCACTCCGAAGCGCCCCGCGCCGAGCGGCTCCCACCAGGATCTCCTGGCCGCGGGCTGACGCCCCGGCCTCGCGTGGGGCGGGAAGGCCGTCACGGGTGGACAGTCGCGTCGGGGCCCAGGCCGGTGCAGGCCAGCTTCCCCTCGACCTCGGCGCAGGCCTCCACACCCCGTGGCGAGGAGACACCGAGCATGGGGCTCGTATCGCCGCTGGTGTCGCCCGCGGCGTAGGTGGCCGACAGGACGTTCCCGCCCATCCGTACGGAGATCTCCCGGGCGACCGCGCCCCGTACCCGCACCTGGGACCAGACGGTGCGGCAGGAGGGCGAGTACCGCAACCGCACGGTGTACGACGCGCCGGACACGGCGCTCTGGGTCCGCGCGTCCCCGGCGCAGGCCGAGGCGTCGGGCAACTCCCCCTGGCAGGAGGCGCCGTGACAGCGTGGCGCCGCCACCACCACCCGGGCCCCCGCCGGCCTGCCGGGGGAGGACGTGAGGAGCGGCGCGGCCACCACGGTGACCGCGGCCGGCAGGACGAGAACCGTCAGCAGCGGCAGCCGCCCCACCCACGCCGGCCGGGGCCCGGACTGCGACCGGGGCCCGGCCCCGGACCGGTGCGGGGGCTCGGACTCGGATGCGCGCCCTGGGACGCACTCCGGATCGGGGCCGGTCCCGGTGGCCGCGGAAGGGGACGCGCCGGCGGCGTCCCACAGGGCCAGCGCCGGGTCGGGATCGGCGCCCGAGAGCCGTGCCAGCGCCTCCACGGCCGAGCGGGGCGGATGCTTGGCCCCGGTCAGATAGCGGTGCCAGGCGGACTTGCTGTACGGAGTGCGCGCGGCCAGGGCCGCCAGGCTCAGACCCGTACGGTCCCGCAGCTCGCGCAGGGCTGTCGTCAACTGCCCGGGTGGGGCTGCCGTTCCTTGGGGTTGCCGCATGCTGCTGCTCCCGACTCCGTTCCCGCTTTGGGCGTTTCGCCCCGGTTGTCGGGATGGTTTCCCGGGGTGAGGTCATCGACACACCTCGAGCCGACGGCCCGTCCGGGAGCATGCCGCTCCCGGACGGGCCCGGCCGGTCACCTCGACCGTGCCTGACGGTACGTCAGCACCAGGGCAGGGTGTTCCGGACCCGCACGTAGCGCGCGGAGACGTAACCCCGTACGTGCGCGAGGCGGTACCACTGCCGAGTGCCGCCCACCCGGGACCCGTGCGTCCGGCACTTCAGCGCCACCAGGCGGTGTGCGTGCCGGGCGCCGACCACCCGGTACCGGGTGCCGGGGCCGGAGCGGACGTTCAGTGCCCGTCGGTGCGTGATCACACGCCCGAGGGAGTGAGTCGAACGGTGTTGCGTCGCCCACCGGTTGACGTGACCCGCCGGCCGGGCGGGCTCGGGCAGCAGCGAGGGGAGCGGATGCGAGGCGGCCGCCGACACGGCCGGGTGCGAGCCGGGACCGGCCGGGGCGGCGTCGGCCGCCGTCGGCACGAGCGCGAGCGCCGCGACCGTGGCCAGCACGCCGCTGGTGAGGGTCCGTCGGATCATGGAAACCTCCGGGCTGTCGTTCCTGTGGTCACGCGGTCGTGATCACATGCCGCCCAGCGTTTCCGTGCCGCACCCCCGCGATGCCGTCCCCGTGTCCCTGGGACGGCGGGGACGTCCCGGGGACACGGGGACGGTGCCCCGGCCGGCGCGCGGCAATTTGCTTGAGTAAGGCAATGATATGGTAAAGTTGCCCGTATGGTCACTCCATCGTTGCCCACCGGACCCGTCTCGCCCGAGGTGGCCGAGATCGAGCGCGCCCTGATGCGCATCACCTACCTGGGTACACGGGCCCGGCAGCACGAGAAGCTGATGAGTATGGCGGGTGTGCCGCTGGACCGGGCGGCGGTCGCCCTGCTGCGGCAGATCGCCGACTGCGAGCCCCAGCGGCCGGGGGAGCTGGCCAACCGCCTGGGCGTGGAGGCCTCCCACGTCACCCGCACGGTCCAGCAGCTGGAGCGGTCGGGCCATGTGACCCGGATCCCCGACCCCGACGACCGCCGCGCCCAGCGCATCCAGCTCACCGACCTCGGCAGGGACGCCATCGCCCGCGTCCGGGAGGCCGGCGCCCGCGGTATGGAGGCGGCCCTGGCCGACTGGTCCCCCGAGGACCTGCGCCGGCTCGCGACACTCTTCCACCGCATGGTCGACGACTTCCTCGTCTACGCCCAGCACGTCGACAATGAGCAGGAGACCGCCGAGGCGTCCCGCCGCACCCGCTGACGCACCGGCCATCGAGTCGGCCGACGGGACACCCGAACGCCGGCCGCGCGGTGGCGACCACCCCCGAGGAGCACCCATGATCGACGTGACCCAGCAGATCGACGCCGTACACCGCCGGGTCGGCCGCCGTGCCTTCAAGGCGGCCGAGGCCCGCGTGGTCACCGTGAGGTAGGACTACGACGCCCCGGTCGAGGACGTCTGGGACGCGTGCACCAACCCCGAACGCATCCCGCGCTGGTTCCTCCCCGTCACCGGTGAACTCCGCCTGGGCGGCCACTACCAGCTCCAGGGCAACGCCGGAGGCACGGTCGAGCGCTGTGAACCGCCCGAGAGCTTCGCCGCCACCTGGGAGTACGGCGACGAGACGAGCTGGATCGAGCTGCGCCTGACCGCGCGGGAGGACGGCGGCACGCGCTTCGAGCTGGACCACCTCTTCCGCATCGACGACGCCAAATGGGGCGAGTACGGGCCCGGCGCGGTCGGGGTCGGCTGGGACATGATGCTCATCGGCCTGACCCTCCACCTGTCCAGCGGCGCTCAGGTCGACTCCGGAGAGGCCATGACCTGGATGGGCTCCGAGGACGGCCGCAGGTTCATCGCCGAGAGCAGCGAGGGGTGGTACCAGGCCAACGTCGCGAGCGGCGAGGAACCGGCACACGCACGTGCGGCCGCCGGCCGCACGACCGCCTTCTACACGGGCGCGGAGGGATAGCCGCAAGTCGGCCGCACCCGCCCGCGTAAGGTAGGGTTCACCTGCGCGTTCGGACGAACCACCACGCGAACGCAGCGGGACGTGGCGCAGCTTGGTAGCGCACTTGACTGGGGGTCAAGGGGTCGCAGGTTCAAATCCTGTCGTCCCGACTGGAGACAGTCGCAGAGGGCCGGTTTCGGAGACATCCGAAACCGGCCCTTGGGCATTCTTGGGGACCAGCCGGGGACCGGCGTGCTTGACCAGCCTCGGCGTGTCACGACGATCGGGCTCGGCAGCGCGCTGAAGAGGGCGGAGAGCGCCGCCCCTGCGGCCGTGATCGCTGTCCATCCGGCCGGCCTTCGCGCCGCGGACACACCCCGGCAGGTGATCGACACCGCGATCGAGCAGTTCGGCGATCCCGATCCTCTGATGGGCCGTCTGCCGGCACGCAACGAACACCGGCGGGAGCTGCCTCAAGCTCACCTCCGGACACCTCTGCGCACGCTGAACGCAGCGGTGTCCGGTTCTCGCCGTTCCGCGTTAAATGCCTGGACTGGGAGGCTCTGCGGACGGGAGACTTCCGACTTCCGAACCTCCGGGAGTGTGATGGGGACAACAGATACGCGAGGACCGACGCCGGGCAGGAGCGCGGTCGTTCTGGCACTGCGCCGCTACGGCCGGGAACTGTTGCGGCTACGACTGCTGGCCCTGCCCGCGCTGCTGTTGCCGGCCGTGGGCAACATCGGCATCCGCTACGTCGCCCCCCTGCTGATCGCCAAACTGGCAGGACAGGCCGCCGGCTACGGTGGTCTCACCCTCAGCTCGGCGCTGCCGTACGTGCTGGGCTTCGGCGTGACGCTGCTGCTCGCCGAGACGCTGTGGCGGATCGGGCAGCACTGCCTGAACCGCGTGGACGCCCTCGGCATGGAACACCTGTACGTGAGCGGCATGGACGAACTCCTGGCCAAGGACGCGGCATTCTTCCACGACAACTTCGCCGGCTCCCTGACCAAACGGGTGCTCAGCTTCGGCAAGCGTTTCGAGGACTTCGTCGACACGGTGACGTACCGGATCGTGGGCAGTCTCGTCCCCCTGGTGTTCGGCGCCGTGGTGCTGTGGGGCTACGAACCGATGCTCGTCGCCGGCCTTCTGGTGATGATCGCGCTGACCGTGGTGGCCGCGACGCCTCTGATCCGCCGCCGGCAGAGACTCGTCAACGACCGCGAGGCGGCGATCGCCCGGGTCTCCGGCCACGTCGCCGACAGCCTCGCGAACATGGAGACCATCCGGGCGTTCGCGGCCGAGCGGCGGGAGGCCGAGGAACACCGCAGCCGGGTCGCGGACTCCCGGCGCCTGACGCTGAGGTCGTGGGACTACGGCAATCTGCGCGTCGACACCCTGGTCGCCCCCATGTCCGTGCTGACCAACGTGCTGGGTCTGCTGGTCGCCATCGCCTTCGGCGGCTCGGGCCAGGGAGTCGAGGAGATCGTCGTCGCTTTCACCTACTACTCCAACGCCACACAGATCATGTTCGAGTTCAACCAGATCTACCGGCGTCTGGAAAGCTCGATGACCGAGGCCGCCCAGTTCACGGAGCTGCTGCTGGATCCGCCCACCGTGCTCGACCCGGTGAATCCCGAACCGCTCTCACCGCGGGACACGGGCATCCGCTTCGAGGCGGTGACCTTCGCCCATACGGGTGCGAAGCCGATTTTCCAGGGGCTGGACCTGGACGTGCCCGCGGGCGCGCGGATCGGTCTGGTCGGCAGGTCCGGCGGCGGCAAGACCACGCTCACCCGGCTCCTGCTGCGGATGTCGGACATCGACGACGGACGCGTCCTGATCGGTGGTCAGGACATCAGCCGGCTGCGCCAGAGCGACCTGCGCTCACTGATTGCCTACGTCCCGCAGGAACCCGCCATGTTCCACCGGAGTCTGCGGGACAACATCGCCTTCGCCCGGCCCGGCGCCACCGACGAGGAGATCCGCGCGGCGGCCGCGGCCGCGCACGTCACGGAGTTCGCCGACCAACTCCCCGACGGCTTCGCCACTTTGGTGGGGGAGCGGGGAGTCAAGCTCTCGGGCGGCCAGCGCCAGCGCGTCGCCCTCGCCAGGGCCATCCTGCGCGACGCCCCGATCCTGCTGCTCGACGAGGCGACCAGCGCGCTGGACTCGGAGAGCGAGCTCCTCGTCCAGGACGCCCTGTGGCGGTTGATGGACGGACGTACGGCCCTCGTGGTCGCCCACCGCTTGAGCACTGTCGCCGGTATGGACCGTCTCATCGTCCTCGACCGCGGCAGTGTCGTCGAGCAGGGCGCCCACAAGGAACTGCTCGCGGCGGACGGTGCCTACGCCAAGCTGTGGCAGCACCAGTCGGGCGGCTTCCTCGGCGAGAGCGTCGAGTCGGCCCTCGTACGCCCGGTCCCGGAAGCCGGTCCCGGCGGGCTGCCCGGACCGGCCGACCCGGCACCGGACGGGGGCCGCGGTACGTCGTCGCATGCTCGTACGAGTTAAACCGATCGGTATCCGTGGTGGGGGCGAGGTTAACCTCTCCGTATGACCACAGAGGTGAAGTCCGGCCCCCGGCAGCGACTGCTGGATGCGGCGGCCGCCCTCGCCTATCGCGAGGGCGTGGGTGTGGGTGTCGAAGCGCTGTGCAAGGCGGCCGGCGTGTCCAAGCGGTCCATGTATCAACTCTTCGAGAGCAAGGACGCCCTGCTGGCGGCGAGCCTGGAGAGCCGTGCGGCGGAGTTCGAGACCTTGTTGCTGCCGCCGCCGGACAGTGGACGTTCGCCACGCGACCGGATCCTTCACGTCTTCCGGCAGGTCGAGGCGCAGGCGGGGACGCAGGAGTACCGAGGGTGCCCGTATCTTGCCGTTCAGGTCGAACTCAAGAACGAGGAGCACCCTGCGAGCCGTGTGGCGTGCCGGGTGAAGGAGCACCTGATGGCGTTCTTCCGCACGGAAGCGGCGTCCGGAGGGGCGAGTGACCCCGACCTGCTGGCCCGGCAACTCGCTCTGATCTTCGACGGCGCCAGCGCGCGGGCGGGCATCAAGGCCGATGACCTCGTCGGGCTTCTGGAGCCCACGCTGGCCGCCCTGCTCGACGCGGCCGGGGTGCGCTGACCCCACGTCCTTTGCCTCTGAAGTCGGCACTCTCGGCCGCACGGTCATCTTGTCTCCCCCGGCCGCCCGTACCGCACGGGCGGCCGCGAGCCGTCCATCTTCCGCTTGCGCCGGGAAACCGATCGGTTTACCTTGTCGGAAACCGATCGGTTTCCGAGGTGGAGAAGAACATGACGTCGATCAAGAACGCCGTGGTGCTCGTCACGGGTGGCAGTCGCGGCCTGGGGAAGGCCCTGGTGGAGGAGCTGTACGAGCGGGGCGCCGCCAAGGTGTATGCCACGGCTCGCGACCCGCGCACGGTGACCCACCCTGACGCCGTGCCGCTCGGTCTGGAGGTGACCAGCCCCGAGTCGGTGGCCGCCGCGGCCGCGCAGGCGGGCGACGTCACGGTCCTGGTCAACAACGCGGGTGTCTCGCTCGGGGCCACCTCGTTCCTGGACGCCGCGCTCAAGGACATACGCGCGGAGTTCGAGACCAACTTCTACGGTCCGCTCCTGGTCACCCGCGCCTTCGCCCCGATCATCGAACGCAATGGAGGCGGGCACATCCTGAACGTCCACTCCGTGCTCTCCTGGCTGGGCGTCGCCGGCTCCTACAGCGCCACCAAGGCAGCCCTGTGGTCGCAGACCAACTCCCTGCGTCTGGAGCTCCGCCCGCGCGGAATCGCGGTCACCGGGCTGCATGTCGGATACATCGACACGGACATGGCCTCGCGCGTGGACGCGCCCAAGTCCCGCCCGCGTGACGTCGCCGTCCTGGCTCTCGACGGGATCGAGACGGGCGCCCACGAGGTACTGGCCGACGAGATCACGCAACGTGTGAAGGCGGGACTGTCCGCAGAGCTGACGGCGCTGTACCCGCAGCTGGAGTACTAGGGCCTGTTGCGAACTCGGTCGCAGTGCTGCGATGTCTCATGCCGCGCAGGTCAGGGCCGGTTCCGGAGACATCCGAAACCGGCCCTTGATCATTCTTCAGTCCGCTGTGGCGCCCCGTGTCCGGGGCGCATGGGCCGCGAGCCGCCCGGCGGCCGCTTCGGCGGTGAGTTCCTGGATCTCCTCGCCCGCCTCGATGGCCGCACGCTTGACTTCCAGGGTCAGAGCGACCGACGTCTTGATGATGCCCCGCAGCAGCGGTTTGCCGACTCTGTCGAGCAGAGGTGCCGCGATGAGGCCGATGAGGAAGGGCGGTACTACAGGGGGCATGCGTGAACCCTCTCTTGTGTACACAACACGGCTCCCGCCGCCACACGTGCCGGACCGGGCAGGCAGTCAGCGTCGGGCAGGAATTTCACCCCCACCGAAAGACACCGTAGTCGGCCCCCGGCCGACGCGCCCGAGGACGCCGACGCCTTTCATTCGATTGGGCGGAGGTGGTCCGCGGTCCACCGTGGTTCCGCGACGGCTCATGGTGAGTGCGGCGCGTCCGGCGCACATTCCTCCAGGAACGAACTCACCACCCGCACGACGAACTCGGGCACCTGGTTCGGGAAATCGTGACCGGTTCCCGCCGGGGTGTAGACCCTCCGGGCCTTGCTGGAAGCCGTGAGAAACCGTTCCCTGACGGTGAGGAAGAAGTGCCGTAACCGGGCGTTCTCCTCTGCGTCGGCCTTGTCGAAGATCTCGTCGCCGCCGGTCAGGTCGCCTGGCGCCACGAGGAGGAGCGGGAGTGAGCCGAGCTCGCCGTCATGCACGACCGTGTGCCAGCCGTCCCTCGTGATGCCGTCCGGCGACAGCTCTCGCAGGATGGACGCGGCCGCGCAGGCCGCTCTGGTCCTGGTCTCGACCGCGGACAGGACCTCCGCCGGCCCCCCGGAGGAAAGGGCTCCGTTCCGGTCCGCGAGGGCGTGCAGGCCGAAGAGGCGGCGCGCCGCGACGGCGATCTGCTGCCCCGAGGCCCGCCGCAGGGCCGGGATCGGCGGGCCGAAGGCGATGGCGTCGGGCGGGGTCGGATCGAGCAGCACCAGACCGGCCACGAGGTCGGGGCGGCGCCTGGCGGCATTGGCCATGAGCAGTCCCCCGAAGGAGTGCCCCACCAGGACGTAGGGCCCCTTCTCGCCGCCCCGCTCCAGCGCGGTGAGCAGTTCGACGGCTTCGGCGGCCGTCGTGCGGGGGAAGGGGCCCGGGTCGCTCCAGCCGGAGCCCGGCCGGTCCACCAGGACCGAACGCATCCGCGCCCGCGCCAACGCGTGCAGCGGGTACAGGGCGTACCCGCCGGCATGGCCGCCCGGCATCCAGACCACCGTCGGCCGGTTTCCCCTGTCCCCTTCGGCGAGGATGTGCATGCGGTGCCCGCCCACGTCGACCATTCGCCCGGGTGGCGGATGCCTCACCCGTACGCGTGCCACATGCACCAGGTGGCGAAGAGACCCGAGAGCGAGCGCCAGGGCCGCGGCACAGAGCACTCCGCCGAGAACCCTCCAGCCGCCGTCCAGGGTGACGCACCATGCGCCGACAGTCGCCGGCAGCAGGGCGACGGCCAGTCCCGCCCAGTCCCGGCTGAGCAGCCGGAGTGCCGCGTCGATGGCGCGTGTGTCCGGTCGCATCGTGCCCTCCGTCCCGATCGCCGTGGCCGCTGCCGCCGAAGCCGTACGCCTCGGCGCCCGGCACAGGCATCGTCCCCTGGGAACACCGCGGGCGCCATGTGCCGTGGCACCGGGCTCCGCCTCCGGTCACCGACGACACGGGCAGCAGCCGGCGCGAGTCGCTTCACACCTCCACGTGTTCAGAGCATTCCCCACCCGACGGGCCGTTACGTCGCGGGCGCCAGGTGCCCGGCGATGTCCGTGACCACTTCGGCTTCGTGAGGCACGAGGTAGAAGTGGTCGCCGGGGAACGAGCGCAGCTCGAAGGAGCCCGGGGCGGCGACTTCGGACCAGGCCAGCACTCGGTCGAGTACGCAACTGTGGTCGTCCCGGCCGACGTACGCGGTGATCGGTGCCTTGACCGGGGCGGGATGCCCGGGGCGATAGCCCTCGATGAGCCGGTAGTCCGCGCGGAGGGCGGGCAGCAGCAGCTCACGCAGCTCGGGGATGTCGTACGCCTCCGAGTACACGTCTCCAAGCTGTCGCACGCGGGCGACGAGGGCTTCGTCGTCGGCGAGGTGGAGCGCGGTGTGCCCGGCGCGGTGGGGAGCGGCGCGTGCGGAGACCAGCAGGTGCCGGGGGACGATGCCGCGGGCCTCAAGCCGCAGGGCCACCTCGTAGGCGACGCAGGATCCCATGCTGTGTCCGAAGAGCGCCAACGGCCGTTCGAGCCACGGGAGCAGGGCGTCCTCGATCGCGTCGGCCAGGGTGGCCATGTCCTCGACGCACGCTTCGGCGAGCCGGTCCTGGCGGCCGGGGTAGCGCACGGCGAGCACCTCGACGTCCCGCGGCAGCAGTGCCGGCCAGTTGTGGAACAGCTGTGCCGTGCCGCCGGCGTGCGGGAAACACACCAGCCGGAGCCTGGGCTCCTCCGCGCGCCGGTGGACACGGAACCATCTCTTGTCGTCGTGGGCCGTCATGGCTGCCGGAACCCGTTGGTCTGCTTGGCATTGAGCTTGGAGAGGAAAGTGGGAAGCTGCTCCACCGCCCGCCTGGGGACGTACGCGGTCTGCACGGTGTGGCGCAGGCGATCGGTGACGACGAGTTTGTAGGCGCCGCCTTCCTGGATGAGCTCGGCGGAATACAGGGGCGTTCCGTCGGACATCTGGCTTGTCTCCATCAGGGTGCCGCCTTCTCCAGCCATGCCTGCCACTCCTGCGCTGCCCGCTTCTCGTCGACGGGTCCGGTGAACAGGTGGTGGCCGAGCCAGATCGGCCAGTTCCAGGTCTGCCCGTTGAAGAAGCGGTAGAGCCCGTCGTCGGTGCGAAGGCCGAGGAAGTCGCCGCTGAGGTAGTCCACGACGGCGTCCCGCGGCCCGCCGAGGCCGTCCGGTACGAGGAAGCGCACCGTGTCGCCGACGGCGGTGCCGGGTGTGAGGCCGGCCTGCCGCAGCAGTGAGGTGAACACGTCGGAGCGCGCCGGTGGTGAGGGCCGGTCGGCCTTGACGTAGGTGGCGCGGTGACCTGCGAAGTGGCGCAGGTACTCGGCGAGGCTGTGCTGGTAGAAGTCGACGTGCTTCTCGGCGGCGTCGGCACGGGTGTCCCAGCCGCCGTCGACGGTTCCCTCATGTACCCAGTGGATGCCCATGGAGAGGTGGGAGGCTCCGTCCCGGGCTTCGATGGCGTAGCTGAGGGTGTTGGAGAAGCCCTTGCCGTCCTCGGAACGGCAGGCGAAGCGGTGCGGCGGCTCCCATTCGACAACGGTGGCGTGGCCGCGGGTGACGGCGCCGCCGACGCGTGGCTCGACCTCCATGGGGTAGAGCCAGCCGAGGTTGCCCGCTCCGGTGGCGACCGCGTTCCAGACTTGTTGGGGCGTGGCCGGAAGGTCCTGTTCCCGGCGCACCCGGAATTCCCGGGTCATGGCGATGACTCCTCGATCAGTGGTTCGCGGGTGTTCAGTAGGCGACAGGCAGCGCGACCAGGCGACGCTGCAACGGGTTGGGGCGCCACTCCAACTGGTCCGTGTCCAGGCGCAGGTCCGGCAGCCGGCGCACGAGTGTGCCGATGGCCAGCTCGGTCTCCAGCCGGGCCAGCGGCGCCCCGAGGCAGAAGTGGGGTCCGTTGCCGAATCCCAGGTGCCGGTTGCCGGGGCGGGTGAGGTCGAGCCGGTCCGGGTCCTCGAAGCGCTCGGGGTCGCGGTTGGCGGCGGCGAGGACCAGGTACACCAGGTCCCCGGCGGCCAGGGTGTGCCCGGCGAACTCCACATCTTCGGCCACGACCCGCACGATCGCCTGTGTCGGCGAGTCGTAGCGCACCAGCTCGTCGACCGCCGGCCGGATCAGCGTGGGATCCGTGCGAAGCCCGGCCAACTGGTCGGGATGACGGAGAAGGGCGAGGGTGCCGTTGCCGATGAGGTGGGTGGTGGTCTCATCGCCCGCGGTGATGAGCATGAAGCAGGTGGACAGGAGCTCGGTGTCGGTGAGGTGGTCGTCGCGCGCCTGGGTGGCGACGAGCCCGCTGATCAGGTCGTCCCCGGGGGAGTCCCGCCGCCGGCCGACCAGCCACATCAGGTACTCCTCGAACTGGTCCACCGCCTCCACGGCCTTGTCGATGTCCTCCGTCATCCGGCCCAGCGCACGGAACCACCCCTTGACGCGTTCACGCTCGCCGTCCGGAATTCCGAACAGCTCGCAGACCACGCAGTGCGGCAGCCGCGAGGCGAGTGCGGCGATGACGTCCATCGACGGCCCCGCCGCCGACGCCCTGTCGACGAGCTGGTCGACGACCGCCTGGACGCGGTCCCGCAGCGCCTCGACACGCCGGACGGTGAATGCCCTGTTGACCAGCTTGCGCAGCCGGGCGTGTTCCGGCGGATCGGTGTTGCTCATCACGCGCCCGAGCCGCGCAGTGAGCCGGCTGATGTCCCGCAGACTGCCGTCACGAGCGCCCAGGGCGCGGGTCATCCGGTCGCGGTCGTTGGACAGCCGCAGGTCGCCCAGGGCCCGCTCGACGTCCGCGTACCGGGTGAGATACCAGATGCCCTGCGGGCCGCGGTGCACCGGGGATTCCCGGCGCATCCGGGCGTAGAGCGGGTACGGGTCGCGGCGGAACTCCGCCGAGACCATCGCGGTGGTGATCTCGCCGGGGCCGGTACACGGACCGGCCGGGGGATGATCGGCGGTGGTCGTCATGACGGGTTCTACTCCTGACCGTCCATCGCGTCGACGAGGCTCTTGGGCCGCATGTCGGTCCAGTGCTCCTCGATGTAGGCGAGGCATGCCTCGCGGGTGTCCTCCGGGTGGGTGACGGCCCAGCCGGAGGGGATGTCGGCGAAGGACGGCCACAGGGAGTGCTGGTTCTCGTCGTTGACGAGAACGATGTAGCGGCCGTCGTTGTCCTCGAAGGGGTTGGTCATGATCACTGCTCCTGACAGGTCGTCGGGTTCGGTGCGGTCCCGGTGATGTCCGCGATCTTCGCCGCGAGAATCGGGCCGATCTGGGCCAGGGACCCGGGTTGTGTCATGCGGTCGTGGCGGGTGGTGATGTCGTGGGAATCGATGCGCCCTGTGACGTAGGGCTGCCAGATGCCGGCGTTCGCCGAGTCGTCCTCCCGGTCGATGGTGGAGTTGAACAGCAGCAGGTCGCCGTCGAAGACGTCCGGCTCGTGCGCGAGCGCCAGCGTCGCGTTGTTGATCATGATGGCGACGACGGCTTCGATGTGGTGTTCCTCCAGGTTGGCCAGTGCGCTGCCGCGGCGCCGGAGAATCTCCATGACGTCCTGATGGGTCAGCGGCGCGTCACCCAGCTCGTCCGGGTCGCAGTCGGCCATGCCGACCAGCACGTCCCGTTCGCTGGGCACGGGTGCCTCGTCGAAGGCGACGTCCTTGACCGGGTAGGCGTCGAGGATCGCCAGCAGCGAGGTGCGCTCGCCCCTGCCCTGCAGCTCCGCGGCGATCGCGTGGGCGATGAGGCCGCCCGCGGACCAGCCGAGCAGCATGTAGGGGCCCTCCGGCTGGATCCGGCGGATCTGGTCGGCGTAGTCGACCGCCATCTCCTGGTAGGAGGTGGGCCGCGGTTCGGGCCGACCGAGGCTGCGGGCCTGGATGGCGTAGACCGGGTGCTCGGGCCCCAGGTGGGTGAGCAGGCCGCTGTAGCACCAGCTGATGCCGCCGCCCGGGTGGATGCAGAACAGAGGTGTGCGGTCCCCGGTGGTGCGCAGTGGCAGGACCACGTCGAAGGCGTCCTCCGGGCCGCCCGTCGCCAGGCGTTCCGACAGGCCGGCGACCGTGGGCGCCTCGAACAGGGCGCGCAGCCCCAGCCCGACCCCCATGGTCTCCCGGATCCGGGAGACCAGGCGGGCGGCGAGCAGCGAGTGTCCGCCCAGGTCGAAGAAGCCCTCGTCGATGCCGACCCGTTCGCGCCCCAGCACCTCGGCGAACAGGCCGCACAGCAACTGCTCCCGGGGGTCGCGCGGGCCGCGGCCCGGCCCGGACGCGCCGTACTCGGGGGCGGGCAGCGCGGCGCGGTCGAGCTTGCCGTTCCGGGTCAGCGGCAGCGAACCGAGGGGAACGAACGTCGACGGGACCATGTACTCGGGAAGGGCGCGCCGCAACCGTTCCGAAAGGTCCGCCGGATCGGGCGCCGAGCCGGGCGCGGGTACCAGGTAGGCGACGAGCCGCTTGTCCCCGGGCCGGTCCTCGCGGACGACGACGGCGGTCTGCGCGATCCCGGGACAACCGGCGAGCACTGCCTCGACCTCGCCGGGCTCGATCCGGAAGCCGCGCAGTTTGACCTGGTCGTCGGCGCGCCCCGTGAACTCCAGCGTGCCGTCGGCCGACCGCCGAACCAGGTCCCCGGTGCGGTACATGCGGCTGCCCGCCGGGCCGAACGGGTCGGCCACGAAGCGCTCGGCGGTCATGCCCGGGCGGCCCGTGTAGCCGCGGGCGAGGCCGGTCCCGGCGATGTACAGCTCGCCGACGACACCCGGTGGGACCAGGCGCAGTCCCGTGTCGAGCACGTGAAGGCGCGTGTTCGCCATCGGCAGCCCGATCGGCACGCCCCGCGTGGTGTCCGGTGGTGCGGTCATGCGGTGGTGGGCGGCGAAGGTGGTGGTCTCGGTGGGACCGTAGCCATTGACCACGCGGATGCCGGGACAGGCCTCCATCACCCTGGCGACCGCCGTGGCCGACACCACGTCACCGCCGGTCCACACCTCGCGGACACCGGCGAAGGCGTCCGGCTGTTCCTCCGCCACGAGACGGAAGAAGCCTGCCGTCAGCCAGAGACCGGTCACCTCGTTGTCCGCGACCACCTGCCGCAGCGCCTGGGTGTCCAGCTGCCCCGGCGGCGCCACGACGATCCGGCCACCGCCGAGCAGGGGGACCCAGAACTCGTAGGTGGAGGCGTCGAAGGCCGTCGGGGAGAGCAGCGGCACCCGCTCGTGGGCGCCGCCGCTCCAGCAGGGGGCGAGGGCCAGATCAGCGACGTCGTGGTGGGTGACGCCGATGCCCTTGGGCTGTCCGGTCGAGCCGGAGGTGTACATCACATAGGCCAACTGCTCTGGGTTGCAGTGGACTTGAGGATCGGTGGTCCGTGCCTCGGCCTGGTTGAGCGCGGTGAGTACCTCCTCGGTGAGTACCAGCGCGGCACCGGTCTCCCGCACGATCAGGTCGACGCGCGAGGACGGGAAGCGGGGGTCGAGCGGGACATAGGCGCCGCCGGCCTTGACGATCGCCAGGAGCGCCACGACCAGTTCCGGGGAGCGCTCAAGGAGTACCGCCACCGCCGTCTCCGGCCGCACTCCCTGCCCGATCAGGGCATGGGCCAGGCGGTTGGCCCGCGCGTCGAGTTCCGCGTACGTGAGTGTGGTGGACCCGCAGACGACCGCCACCGCGTCCGGGGTCGCGCGTACCCGGGAGGCGAACAGCTCGGGCAGTCCGGCCTCGGGCAGTTCCACACCGGTGCCCTCGGCGAGCAACTGCCCGCGTTCCTCGTCGGACAGCGTGTCGATCCTGCTGATCGGCTGTCGCGGGTCGGCGACGACGGCCCGCAGCAACCGGGTCCAGCGGGCGAAGAGCGCCTCGACGGTCTCCGGGTCGAACAGGTCGGTGGCGTACTCGACCGCTCCCAGAATCCCCGCGGGGCTGCCGTCGCCACCGTGCTGTTCGGCCAGGCTGAACGTGAGGTCCACCCGGGCCGTACCGGTCGGCGCCGCCATGTGTCCGACGTCCAGTCCAGGCAGGGCGAAGTCGGCCGCGGGGGCGTTCTGCAGGGCCAGCATGACCTGGAACAGCGGATGGTGGGCGAGGGAACGGGCCGGGTTGAGGACCTCGACCAGATACTCGAACGGCACGTCCTGGTGGGCGTAGGCCGCCAGAGCGGTCTGCCGGACACGGCCGAGGAGTTCGCTGAAGGCCGGATCGCCGGAGGTGTCGGTACGCAGCACGAGGGTGTTGACGAAGAAGCCGACGAGGTCGTCGAGGGCCGGGTCGGTGCGGCCCGCGATCGGGCTCCCCAACGGGACGTCGTTGCCCGCGCCGAGCCTGCTGAGAAGTGTGGCCAGGCCCGCCTGCAGCACCATGAACACGCTCGCGCCGTGCGCCGTGGCCAGCTCCCGCAGCCCCTGGTGGAGTTCGGCGTCCATCCGCACCGCCAGCTGACCGCCGCGGTGCGAGGCGCTCGCGGGCCGCGGCCGGTCGGCCGGCAGCGTGATCTGCTCGGGCAGACCCGCCAACGCCTCTGTCCAGTAGCCGAGTTGCGTGGCGAAGCGGCTGCCGGCGTCGGATGCCTCACCGAGCAGTTCCCGCTGCCACACCGTGTAGTCGGCGTACTGCACGGGCAGCGGCGGCCATGCGGGCTCCTCGCCCCGGCACCGTGCCGCGTAGGCCGTGGCCAGGTCCCGTGAGAGCGGGCCCATGGACCAGCCGTCGCTCGCGATGTGATGCACCACGACCAGGAGAACGTGCTCCTCGGGCGCCAGCGCGAACAGCTCCGCCCGGAGCGGTGGTTCGGTGTCGAGGCCGAACCCGCGCCCGGCCGCCTGCGCCAGCCGTCCGGGCAGCCCGGCCTCGTCGGTGCCGGTCACCGGCAGGCTCGGACGGGCCTGAGACGGGGTGAGCACGTGCTGGTGGGGGACCCCGCCCTCGGCGCGGAAGACGGTGCGCAGGCTCTCGTGCCGGGCCACCACGTCCGCCAGCGACTCCCGCAGCGCCCGCCGGTCGAGCGTGCCGGTCAGCCGCAGCGCGAGCGGCATGTTGTACGTGCCGCTCGGCCCGTCCATCTCGTGCAGGAACCACAGGCGGCGCTGCGCGTGGGACAGCGGCACCCGATCGGGGCGCGGGCGGGGGGTCAGCATGGGCCTGGCCGCCCGCCCGGCCTCGTCCAGCCGCTGCGCGAGACCGGCCACGCTCGGCGTCTCGAACAGGATCCGTACATCGAGTTCGACGCCGAGGACGGCCCGGACGCGGGAAACCAGGCGGGTGGCCAGAAGGGAGTGTCCGCCCAGGTCGAAGAAGTTGTCGTCGACCCCGACCCGTGGCAGACCGAGGACGTTCGCGAAGAGCTCCGCCAGGAGCTGTTCCTGCGGGGTGCGGGGGGCCCTGCTGGAAGCCGTGGAGCCGGGGTCGGGCGCGGGCAGCGCGGCGCGGTCCAGCTTTCCGCCCGCGGTCAGAGGCAGCGCGCCCAGCGGGACGAACGCGGAGGGTACGAGGTGGTCGGGCAGCCGGTCCCGCACCCAGTCCCGCACCTCGGCCATGAGGGCGCCGGCGGTGCGGACCCCGGCCGGATCGTTGGTCAGCGACGTCGACCGCGCACCACGCCGGGCGGGCCGGTACAGCCCGTCCGGTACGCCCGACGGCAGCCGCGACAGGTCGGCGAAGACCACGTCCATCGCGTCGTCCGCCGTGCCGGACCAGGTCACGCCGACCCAGCGGCCGTACTCGGCACCGAGCGCGTGGAACTCCTCCGGGTCCGGGCCGTCGTCGCCGTCCACCGCGTGGAGGCGTGCCAGCAGCTCGGGCAGCGGGGTGTCGCCGGTCCGCACGGCTCGCGCGATCGCGGCCTCCCGGGCGACGCGGCCGTTAGGCACATCGGTGACCCGCAGCACGGCCGGGTCCTGCTCGGCGAGGAGGCCGCGCAGGGTGTCCGAGCCGTCCCATGCCACCTCGGTCCGCCCTTCGAGCGGGAGCGGGGCGACCGGCTGCTTGTGCAAGGTGACGTCGTAGCGGTACCGCGTCAGCTCGTTGTGGTGGTGGCCGCGTTTGAGCTGGACGGTGACGGCGCCCAGGCCGTCGACGCGGTCGTGCAGGGCGGTGAAGTAGTCCGGATCGACCAGGAGTTCCTTTTCGACCCGCACTCCCCGCTCCACGGCGCCGCGCACCGCGGCGAGATCCGTGTCCGGGTCCGCCTTGTGCAGCTGCACGGCGGTGGTCAGCGACCGCAGCAGCCGTAGATTGCGGACGTCTCCGACGAACAGGGTTCCACCGGGAGCCAGGAGTCCCATCAGCCGGTCGACGACCTCGGCCAGATACGCGGCGGTCGGGAAGTACTGGACGACGGAGTTGAGCACGATCGTGTCGAAGGCGCCGGCCGGCAGCCCTTCGGTGTCGTGCGCGGGCTGCGTCCGCAGCACGACCCGTTCCGCCAGGCCGGGTGAGCGCTTCACGTGGTGGGTGAGTGCGTCGACGGCCGTGGCGGAGAAGTCCGTGGCCCAGTACGTCTCACATTCCGGGGCGAGTTGTGAGAGCAGCAGGCCGGTGCCGGCACCGACCTCCAGCACCCGGCGGGGCCGCAGGGCCCGGATACGCTCCACGGTCGCGTCACGCCACTCCCGCATCTGCTCGACGGGGATCGGCTCGGCGTCGTAACTGCTGTTCCAGCCGGTGAAGTTCTGCCCGAACGAGACTTCGCCCGCGGTGACGGGCAGTGCGTCGTAGATCTCCCGCCACTCGCCCACATGGTCCTGTTCGACGCCGTGGTCGCGGACGGGCTGTGCGCCGTGGCGGGCCACCAGGTAGGCGACGAGCTGCTTGTCCTCGGCACGGTCCTGGCGGGCGATCACGGCTGCCTGGGCGACGTGGGGGTGGGTGGTGAGTACGGCTTCGATCTCGCCGGGTTCGATGCGGAAGCCGCGGACCTTGACCTGCTGGTCGGCGCGGGTGATGTATTCGAGGTCGCCGTCGGTGCGCCGGCGTACGAGGTCGCCGGTGCGGTACATGCGGTTGCCTGCGGGGCCGTACGGGTCGGCGAGGAAGCGTTCGGCGGTGAGTGCTGGGCGGTTGAGGTAGCCGCGGGCCAGTCCGGCGCCGGCCACGTACAGTTCGCCGGGGACGCCCGGCGGTACCGGTCGCAGGCGTTCGTCGAGCACGTACACCCGGGTGTTGGCGATGGGACGGCCG
>NZ_JBIUVQ010000019.1:0-147480 GCF_044743035.1 Streptomyces sp. NPDC087787 | reverse complement strand
TCCGTGCGCAGCGGGTTGATCTCCGAGACGGCGCCGACGAACGTGGTTTTGCCCACGCCGAAGCCGCCCGCCACCACGATCTTCGCGGAGGTGGTGGAGCGGGAAGGACCGCCGCTAGAGCTTGCGAAGTCCACTGAGCACCCTTTCGAGCAGTGTCACGTCTGGCTGGCCACCGGCGTTCTCGTCGCCGCCGGGCTGATGGATGGCGACCAGGCCCGCCTCCGCCAAGTCGGCGACGAGGATCCTGGCCACGCCGAGAGGGATCGAAAGCAGGGCCGAGACCTCGGCCACCGATTTGATCTCGCGGCACAGATGGCAGATCCGCTGATGTTCGGGCAACTGGCCCTGCATCTGGTGCGGCTGCGCGGTGGTGTGCACCAGCGCCTCTATGGCGAGCTGGTACCGCGGCCTGGTGCGGCCGCCCGTCATGGCGTACGGGCGCACCAGGGGGTTGTTCGACGCCCCCGCGGGCGCCGGTTCAGGGGTGCGTGGCTGCGGCTGCACCGGCTGGATACGCGGCGCGGACGGCTGGTCGTACGGAGACGGACCAGGGCCCTGCGGCGTGTATGGCTGCCGGTGGTGGGGGGTGGAGGGAAAACCGTACCGGTTCGCCGAACCGTCGCCCGCGCCCTGTGCGGGGCCGTACGACCAGTTGCCCGAAGACGAACCGCCTGGGAGTGTTGCCACGTTCTCTCCTCCTCCGACTGTGCCGGGCCCCCACGGGGTGGGAGCCGCGTCCCGAAACCTTACGGCCCCGGGACGCCAAAAAGCACCGTCTGTCTGTTAGTTGAGAAGGCTCCCCTGGAGTTCCGCCCGGAGATCCGGCGTCAGGACCGTGCCCGCGCGGTCCACCAGAAGGGCCATCTCGTATCCGACGAGGCCGATGTCCGCATCGGGGTGTGCGAGAACCGCGAGCGACGAACCGTCGGAGATGGACATGATGAACATGAATCCCCGCTCCATCTCCACAACCGTCTGGTTCACGCTGCCGCCCTCGAAGATGCGCGAGGCACCGGCGGTCAGCGAGGTCAGACCGGAGGCAACGGCCGCGAGCTGGTCGGCGCGGTCGCGGGGGAAGCCTTCGGACATCGCCAGAAGGAGTCCGTCGGCGGAGACCACCACGGTGTGGGACACCCCAGGGGTGTTGTCCACGAAGTTGGTGATCAACCAGTTCAGGTTCTGTGCCGCCTGGCTCATCGGGCTCACACTAACGCTCCTGGTTGTAGGTGCTGTCAGGACCACTGTGTTCATTTCTTGTGGCCTGACCGTTCTTGTCAATTCCTGCACTGCGTCCGCGTTGGACGCCCTGGCGCAGGTTGCTCAGCCTGCCCCGGATGTCCTCGGGGGCGCGGGAGACCTGTGGGCCTCCCTGCGGGGTTGATTCCGCGGTGCCCTCGACCAGGTTGGCCTTGGGCACGCGCCGTGGCAGTCCGGAGGAGGTCACCCCGCCTGCCTTGGGCTTGCGAACCTGCGAAGCCTGCTGCCAGCGTTTGTCGTTCGCTGAATGCCAGCCGTCGCCGTCGCCCGCCGAAGTACCGTTCGGAGCTTCCTGGTCCACGGGCCCCGCGCCGTTCGAACCGCTCGCGACGGGTCCCCGACGGGGCAGCCCGGCGTCGGTCAGCTCGTGGGCGGCGGAAGGGGCCGGTCCCGGACGGTCGAAGCCTACGCGGTCCGCCGCGCCCGCGTCAGTGGCCTGCGCGGATTCCGCTTCCGGAGCGTACTCGTCCGGGTGGCCGTTCTGGTACCCGCCCTGCTGCGGCCAGCCGTCCTGGTAGGACTGCTCCTGGAAGCCGGCGTACGTCTCCGGCGCCGCGGCGTGCGCGGACGTGTGCTCCTGCTGCCCGGCTTCCGCATAGCCGGGGCCGGGGTAGCCGCCGTTGGACGAGTAGGCATCGCCCTGCGACAGGCCGGCGTCCGGCGCGTAGTACCCCTCGTCGTACGCCGGCCGGCCCTGCTCGTCGTAGGCCGCCTGCTGCTGGTCGTACGCCGTGTGCTGCGGTTCCTCGTACGACGTCTGCTGGTCGTACCCGCCCTGCTCCGGGAAGGGAGCCTGGCCGGTGTCGTACAGCGGCTGCTGACCGGTGCGCTCGTCCGGGTACCCGGCGGGCTCGGCCGTCTCCGGGCCCGCAGCCCCGTCGTGCGTCTGGGCCCCCAGGGCGGCGCGGCGCTCCTCGCGCTTGAGGGAGCGGCCGACGGGGTCCAGTTCCCGGGAGCCGTCGGAGGCGTCGGCGTACCGGCTGTCGTCGAAGCCGAGTTCCGCGGCGGTGCGCATCGGCTGCGAAGCGCCGAAGTCCTCGCCCTGCACCCCCTGCTCGGGGATGATCTGCGAGACGGTGAAGTCGTCGCGGTCCAGCGCCTGCTCGCCGCCACCGCCGTGGGTGATCGCGTCCGGCAGCATGACCAGCGAGGTGGTGCCGGCCTGCTCGCCGGAGGGGCGCAGCTGCACGCGGACGCCGTGCCGGTCGGCGAGACGGCCGACCACGAACAGGCCCATGCGCTGGGAGATCGCCGCGTCCACGGTGGGCGGGTTGGCCAGCTTGTGGTTGATGTCCGCGAAGTCCTCGGCGGTCAGGCCGATGCCCTTGTCGTGGATCTCGATCATGACCCGGCCGTCGGGCAGCCGGGTCGCGGTGACCCGGACCTTGGTCTGCGGCGAGGAGAACGTGGTGGCGTTCTCCAGCAGCTCGGCCAGCAGGTGCACGAGGTCGGTCACCGCGCGGCCGTGGATCTCGGCCTCGGGCACGCCGGACAGCTCGACGCGCTCGTACTGCTCCACCTCGGAGGAGGCGGCGCGCAGCACGTCGACCAGTGGGACCGGCTGGTCCCAGCGGCGGCCGGGCTCCTCGCCGGCGAGGACCAGGAGGTTCTCGCCGTTGCGGCGCATACGGGTCGCCAGGTGGTCCAGGCGGAAGAGGTTCTCCAGCTGGTCCGGGTCGGCCTCGTGGTTCTCCAGGTCGGTGATCAGGGTCAGCTGACCCTCGATCAGCGACTGGTTGCGTCGCGACAGGTTGGTGAAGATCGCGTTGATGTTGCCCCGCAGCAGGGCCTGTTCGGAGGCGAGCCGGACGGCCTCGCGGTGCACCTGGTCGAAGGCGCGGGCGACTTCGCCGATCTCGTCGGTCGAGGTGATCGGGATCGGCGCGACCCGGGTGTCGACACGGCCGGGGTCGGTCCGCGAGAGCTGGTCGACCAGCATCGGCAGGCGCTGCTCGGCGATGCCGAAGGCGGCGTTGCGCAGCCGGCGCATGGAGCGGCTCATCTGGCGGGCCACCAGACCGGCCAGGATGAACGCGGCGAGCAGGGCGACCACGACGATCGCGCCGGTGATGAACGTCGACTTCTTGGCGTTGTCGGCGATCGCGGCGGCCTCGTTCACCGCGGTGTCGGCCATGTCCGACTCGATCTGGCGGTAGGCGTCGAACTTGAGGGTGGTGACGGCCCACCAGTTCTCGGGCGTGATGCCCTGCTGTGCCAGGGCCGTGCGCGCCGCCGGGTCCGTGCTGCTCAGCGTGGCCAGCGCGGTGACCATTTGGGTCGGGTCCTGCGGCGGGGGCACGTAGTTCGGGTTCTTGGCCTTGGCCTGTTCGGCCATGGCCGCGGCCTTGTCCTGGATCTCCTTCTTCAGCGCGTCCAGCTTGTCCGCGTCCTCCTGGGTGCCACCGCCGATGTACTCCTCGACGGCGATGCCCTCCAGGTAGGCGTAGGACGACAGGGCGACGCGCTGGCCGGCCAGGCCGGTGGCGTCCGGGCCGGGCTTGATCAGCAGGTGCATGCCGATCGAGCGCTCCAGGGACAGCGCGGCCTTGGTCAGCGAGATGGCGTAGACGGTGCGGCCGTAGGAGGTGATGTTGCCGGTGCCCAGGCCGAGTTCGTTGGCGAACTCCATCAGCGGGTGGGCGACCTTGACGTAGCCCTCCTCGGTCTGCGCGCCGGGCAGCTTGGAGGTGAACGCCGCGGCCCGCAGCTTCTGCAGCTCGGGCTCCGTGTCGCGGAACAGCTTGAGCCGGCGCTCAAGACCGGCCTTGTGCGGCATGGACTGCGCGGCCTCGTTGAAGACGTCGGCCGCCTTGTCGGTCTGCCGGCGGGCCTCGGTGACGTCCGGGTCGTCCTGGCCCTTGCCCAGGAGCAGGGGGGCCGCGCTGACGTCACGCTCGTGGTAGAGGGCGTCGGCGTAACCCAGCGAGGCCTGCACCAGGCGGGCGGTGTGCTCGGCGTCCTGGGCGTCCTGCCAGGTGTTGATGGAGCTGTTGACCTGGAAGCCGCCCATGACGAGGCCGACCAGTACGGGCAGGAGCAGGATCGCGTTCAGCCGGGTTCGCACCCGCCAGTTGCGCGGGGAGAAGCGGCCACCACTCGCGGTGGCCGCTGCCGTCGGTTGCGAACCGGGCACGTGCGCGGGCGCCGCAGCACGCGGCGGCGGGGTGAAATTGCCCCGGGCCGACGGCTCGGGGCCGTTCTTGCTTCGCCTCACTCGACCAACAACCTCTCGGCGGGTCGGCACCTAGGTCGTGCCGCTGTGTCTCAGAACCTTGTCCGCCATCGACGGACCACTACCGGTGAGTACGTCTTTGGCCATGGGGTAGTTCAGGCATTCCAGCACGTCGACATGCGCACTTCCAAACAGCGGAAACGGGTGGTTCCGCGTGACGCACGTCCCACATAAAACGGTCATAAACAACTAGCCGCCGCAAAAGTCCGGGGGGTTGTGCGCACAGCGGCATCGCATGTGCGCGACGCGTGGCCATACCACGCGATTCCTCTGCCGAAACGTTATGAACACCGGGGCCGACCGTGTCAATGGACCCGGCCGGCCCCGGTGTGTCTACGACAACTGCCCTATGTCGCTCCCGACTTGGGAGCTGTATCTGGACCCCTGTTACCGCAGCCGGGCCATGAGGGCGTGTTCCACCAGGGTGATGAGGGCGGATTTGGCGTCGGCGCGGTGGCGGGCGTCGGTGGTGATGATGGGGGCGTCGGGGCCGATCTGGAGTGCTTCGCGGACTTCGTCGGGGTTGTAGGGCTGCTGGCCGTCGAAGCCGTTGAGGGCGATGACGAAGGGCAGTCCGCTGTTCTCGAAGTAGTCGACGGCGGGGAAGCAGTCGGCGAGGCGGCGGGTGTCGACGAGGACGATGGCGCCGATGGCGCCGCGGACGAGGTCGTCCCACATGAACCAGAAGCGGTCCTGGCCGGGGGTGCCGAACAGGTAGAGGATCAGGTCCTGGTCGAGTGTGATGCGGCCGAAGTCCATGGCCACCGTGGTGGTGGTCTTGTCCCCGGTGTGGGTGAGGTCGTCGATGCCCGCCGAAGCGGACGTCATCACGGCCTCCGTGCGCAGCGGGTTGATCTCCGAGACGGCGCCGACGAACGTGGTTTTGCCCACGCCGAAGCCGCCCGCCACCACGATCTTCGCGGAGGTGGTCGCCCGACCCCCGTCAGAGCTTGCGAAGTCCACTGAGCACCCTTTCGAGCAGCGTCACATCCGGTGCGCCACCGTTGTTCTCGTCCCCGCCCGGCTGGTGGATGGCCACCAGGCCGGCCTCAGCAAGGTCCGCGACGAGGATCCTGGCCACACCGAGCGGCATGGACAGGAGCGCCGAGACCTCCGCCACGGATTTCACCTCGCGGCACAGATGGCAGATCCGCTGGTGCTCCGGGAGCAGTCCCATCAGCGCTGCCGGGTCGGCCGTGGTGCTGATCAGCGCCTCGATGGCGAGCTGGTAGCGCGGCCGGGTCCGGCCGCCGGTCATCGCATAGGGACGTACCAGCGGCTGGTCGCCCTCATCCCCGTACGGCTCAGCGTACGGATCATGAGAGGCGGGGGGCGGGGTCATGAATCCTCCGGGCGGGCGGGACAGCAAGTCGGTCAGTCAAGCCGTCTGACGGGGCCGGTGGGGGGATTGTGGCGGCCGGACGGTGATTTGGTGAGTTGGATGGTGCCGGAGCCGGTCAGTGCAGCAGACTGCCCTGTAGTTCGGCGCGCAGATCTGGCGTCAGGACCGCCCCCGCGCGGTCGACGAGCAGCGCCATCTCGTAGCCGACGAGGCCGATGTCGCACTCGGGGTGGGCCAGGACCGCCAGGGACGACCCGTCCGACACGGACATCAGGAAGAGGAAGCCGCGCTCCATCTCGACGACCGTCTGCGACACATTGCCGCCCTCGAAGATCCGGGAGGCCCCGGCGGTCAGCGAGGTGAGACCCGAGGCCACGGCCGCGAGCTGGTCTGCGCGGTCCCGGGGGAAACCTTCGGACATCGCCAGTAGGAGTCCGTCGGCGGACACCACGACGGTGTGGGACACCCCGGGGGTGTTGTCCACGAAGTTGGTGATCAACCAGTTCAGGTTCTGTGCCGCCTGGCTCATCGGGCTCAACTAACGCTCCTGCTGGTGAGTGGGGCTGGGGAAACTGCCCGTCTGACCGTTACCGGCCTGACGGCCCTGTGCGATGCCCCGACGGAGATTGGTCAGCCGGCCGCGTACGTCGTCAGGCGCACGCGAGACCTGCGGACCGCTCTGGTGCTGTTGCTGCTGAGCCGTGCCCGGGACGAGATTGGCCCGGGGCACCCGGCGCGGCAGGCCGGAGGTGGTGACTCCGCCCGCAGCCGGCTGCCTGACACGTTCGGCCTGCCGTACGAGTTCGTCGTTCGGCGAGGTGCGCCAGGCGGAGGCGGCGGGACGCTGGGGGGCCGCAGGAGTCTGCGGCTGTTGCGGCTGCGGCCGCTGAGACTGCTGCGGCTGCTGGGGAGCGGCCGGAGCGGGAGCCGCTTCGCCGTGCTGCTGCTGCCGCTGTTCACCGTGGAACCAGTTGGTCTCCAGGGTGTCGAACAGCGGCGTACGGCCGTCGCCGGGACCCGGGGCCGGCGGCAGGGCCCAGGCGTCGTCCGGCCGCTGCTGCGGGGCACCCTGGCTGCCCGGCTCCGGGCGGGCGGGGCGCTGCTGCGGCCGCTGGGCGGCCGGACCGCGCAGCCCGCCGAAGTCGGCGGGACCACCCGGGTGGGCGTTCCGGCCGGGTGCGGCGTTGTCGTGGCCGGGCTGTGCGAACTGGCCGGTGGAGCCGTTGTCGTGACCCGGCTGTGCGAACTGGCCCGTGTTGCCGTTGTCGTACTGCTGCTGTGCGGCGAACTGGCCGGTGGAGCCGTTGTCGTACTGCTGCTGTGCGGGGAACTGGCCCGTGTTGCCGTTGTCGTAGCCCTGCTGGGCCGCGAACTGGCCGGTGGAGCCGTTGTCGTACTGCTGCTGTGCGGGGAACTGGCCCGTGTTGCCGTTGTCGTAGCCCTGCTGGGCCGCGAACCGGCCCGTGTCGGCCGGGTTGTTCTGCCCGGACTGACCGTAGACGTCCGAGCGGACGAACTGGCCCGTGTTCTGGGAGCCGTCCGTACCCGGCTGCGGCGCGTCGAAGTCGGGGCGGGGGAACGCCGAGGTGTCCGCGGCGGAGCCCGGGCCCTGCCGGTCGTCGAAGCGGGGTATCTCGGCCGTCGCGCCGGGTCCCTGCCGGTCGTCGATCCGCGGCATCTGCGAGGTCTGCGCCGAATCCCGCTCGTCGTGGCCGCGCGGTGCGTCCAGAGCGGCCCGGTGCTGAGCGTTCTCGTCGGCCCAACCCTGCGTACGGGACGGCCCGTTGCCGCCCGGCAGCTCGGCACGCGGGGCGCCGCGCGGCGGCAGCTGCGGCTGCCGGCCGGGCTCGCCGCCGTTCCCGCGCTGCGGGGGAACACCGCCGCGCGCGCCGCCGTAGGCGTCCTGACGGCGTCCGTCGCCGAAGCCCTGCGACTGCTGCTGGGCACCCGGGTGCCGTCCGTCGCCGAAGCCCTGCTGACCGCCCGCGCCGGGACCCTGCTGGCCCTGCGGCCCGCCGGGCGCCTGGCCGAAGGCGCCTGCCATGCCCGACGCGCCCGGACGGCCCTGCTGCGGCTGCCCCGGACCCTGCTGTCCGCGCGCTCCGCCCGGACCGCCGCCCTGGCGGCCGGCGCCGGGCAGCGCGGCCCGCGGGCCCTGGCCGCCACCGACCTGGCCGCGTGGAGCGGCTCCGGCACCGAGCCGGCCCGCCCCGCCCTGCTGACCGCCCGCGCCGAGGGCTCCACCGCCCTGCTGACCGCCCTGACGGCGGGCCGCGGCGGCACCGGCGGCGGCAGCCGCGGCGGCCGGACCGCCCGCGCCCGGGCCGCCGGGCTTGCCCCCGCCCGGCTTCTTCCCGCCCTGGGCGACATCGACGGGCAGCATGACGAGAGCCGTCGTACCACCGGAGTCGGAGGGGCGCAGCTGGATGCGGATGCCGTGACGCTGGGACAGACGACCGACCACGAACAGACCCATGCGGCGGGAGACCGAGACGTCCACGGTGGGCGGCGCGGCGAGCCGCTCGTTGATCGCGGCCAGGTCCTCCGGCGACAGACCGATACCGGTGTCGTGGATCTCGATCAGCACCCGGCCGTCCGGCAGCGCGTGACCGGTGACCTTGACCTTGGTCTGCGGGGAGGAGAACGAGGTGGCGTTCTCCAGCAGCTCGGCCAGCAGGTGCACGAGGTCGTTGACCACGCGGCCGGCGACCTCGGTGCCGGGCACCGAGGCCAGCTCGATGCGCTCGTACTGCTCCACCTCGGACGCGGCGGCGCGGAGCACGTCGACCAGCGGGACCGGACGGGTCCAGCGGCGGCCGGGCTCCTCACCGGCGAGGACGAGGAGGTTCTCACCGTTACGGCGCATGCGCGTGGCGAGGTGGTCGAGCTTGAACAGCGAGGACAGCTGGTCCGGGTCGGCCTCGCGGGACTCGAGTTCGGAGATCAGCGAGAGCTGGCGCTGGATCAGACCCTGGGAGCGGCGCGAGAGGTTGGTGAACATCGCGTTGACGTTGCCCCGCAGCAGGGCCTGCTCGGCGGCGAGGCGGACCGCCTCGCGGTGCACCTCGTCGAAGGCCGTGGCCACCTGGCCGATCTCGTCGCGGGAGTGCACACCGACCGACTCGACGGACGTGTCGACGTCCTGCGGGTCGGTCTCCGAGAGCTGGCGGACCAGCTCGGGCAGGCGTTCCTGGGCGACCTTGGTGGCGGTCTCCTGGAGCCGGTGCAGCGAGCGGATCATGGAGCGGGCCACGACGAAGGCGCCGACCAGCGACACGCCGAGGACGAGCAGGATCAGCACACCGGAGACGATGGCGTCGTACTCGGTGGCGCTGCGCAGCTCGCGGGCCTTCTGCTCCATCTCCTCGAGCAGCGTGTGCTCGATCTTCTTCATCTGCTCGATCTTGGTCGAGCTGTCGTCCACCCAGTCGCGGTAGGAGCGCTTGTTGGCCGCCTTGACGCCGTCGGGGTTGTCCAGGACGCGCTTGGCGTAGGTGTCCGCGGACAGAATCGTCGGGTTGCCCTCCGAGATGGGCTTGATGAGCTCCTCGGAGCCCTCCCCGTAGATGTTGCGGAAGCTGTTGAGGTCGGAGGTCTGACTCTCCAGCGCCTGCTGGGCGTAGAGGCGGTCGTTGTCCGAGAGGTTGCCGACGTTGATGTTGTTGGCCGGCAGGGCGGCGGCGATGACGGCACGCTGGACGGACGCGTACTCCTTGGCGGAGGAGAAGGCGGACAGGGCACGCGTCCGCTGGATCATCTGCGGGTTGCTGGTCGCCTCGGCCATGTCCTGGGAGAGGGCGAGCAGCTCGGTGATGAGCCGGTGGTAGCTCTCGACCGTGCGGGCCGAGTTCTCCTTGGACTGGTACGCGTCCTTGCGGATCTTGCCGAGGCCGTTGAGGTCGCTGGCCAGGCCGACCAGGGTGTCGCGGACACCGAGGAGGTTGCCGTCCTTGCTGGCGGCGTCGATCTCCTCGGACGCGGTCAGGAAGTTGGCGCGGGCGCGGTCGGTACGGTCCCGGTAACCCTGGATGGTGATGGCGCTCGCGGGCGAGGGGTTGGTCAGCGGGCCCGCGGACTGGTCGCGCTCCTCCTGGAGCGCGGCGGCCAGTTCGGTGGCCTGCTTGGTCATGACCGTCAGCAGCTTCATGTTGTCGAGCTGCTGGATGTCGTCCATGCTCTCGCTGATACGCAGCCCACCGAGCGTGGTGGCGGCGGCCACGGGCAGCGTGAGCAGTGCCACCAGACGGGTGGAGATGCGCCAGTTGCGCAGTGCCATGCGCGAACCGGTGCCCACCGGAGTCTGGTTCCCGGACTGCGTGGCCGCCGAAGCCGGGCCCGACGCCGGCGCACCGGTCGGGCCGGTCGTGCCCGAGCGTCCGGTTCGCTCCGCGCCGTCGCCGCCCGAAGCCGGATTCTGGGCGTGCTGGGGCGAGGAGCTGACGGCCATGGGGCCAGTCCCGCCGTGCGGCTCCGGCTCCGCCGAAGCGCTGCCATCCCTCTTGAAACGTCCCTGCACTAGCGTCGCAACCTCTGGACCAGGCGTCCCCCCGCGCGAACGGAAGGACGGTGTCGGCGTTGTGGGAAGAGCCCTGAACGCACTTCCCGGATGGTCGTGAGTGACCGGCGCTGGCTCCCCCTTCTCACCGCCACTCGGCGCTGCGTTGCGCCCCCTGCGCGCCGGCTCGATCCTGCGGCGGTCCGTGGCATTCCAGCACAGTGGCGGATCTCCAACAAGGCATGTGGGCCAGGCTGTGACCTCCGTGACAGCCCGTGAGTGACGGGTTACCTGCCGTGGAAAGTGATCTCCCGTATAGGGGACATTTCGCTACGTACCCGCGAGTCACTTAAGGTGTCCCGGTCGGCATGATCGGGAGCGGAATGATGGCTTCAGTGGGTCAATGTCCGATTCGGCGCTCAGGGGCGCGCCTGCGAATCGCCCGGATTGTCCATGGCTTCGTGAGCAAACTCACACCGACATCACGGGCTCTTCACGCCTTCGGCCGGGAATTGAATGTTTAGCCTGACGCTTTACAGGGATGGCAAATCCGACAACCGGCGCCCGAACGTGGGGTCATGCGGCCTCCCGGTGCCCGTAGACGACAAGGTCTCGTACAACCGTGAAGACGACGATGATGTTCCGCAACATAGCCAACCCCCGGCGCACGACGCTGACGCACCTCGAGGGAACCGAGACGTTGCAGATGCCGGAGCAGCCGGAGCACTCCGTCTCCCTTCCCGAGCAGACCGCCAACCCCCGACGCACCATTCTCATGGAGGCACCCGTCGCGGCCGTCGCCGCGGAGTAGCACGCGGTCCGGACACGGACGAAGGATCACGGGGCGTTCCGCGCGGGACGCCCCGACTCATGCCCCGCACGCCGTAATCGCGCGAGGTCCGGGGCCCGGCCGCGTTAGCCTGGAGCGTCAGACTCCAGCCGTTTCAGTCAAGGGGCCAAGCAACCCGTGCGCATCGCCAGGTTCTCCATCGACGGGAACGTCGCCTTCGGCGCGGTCGAGGGCGACAAGCCGGACGAACTCGTCCTCGACATCATCAAGGGCATCCCGTTCGCGGACTTCGAGCTCTCCGGCACCCGGGTGCCGCTGAGCAAGGTACGGCTGCTGCCGCCGGTGCTCCCCAACAAGGTCGTGGCCTTCGGCCGCAACTACGCCGAGCACGCGCGCGAGCTCGGCAACGAGGTGCCCGACGCCCCGTTCGCCTTCTTCAAGCCGTCCACCTCGGTGATCGGCCCCGGCGACCCGATCCAGTACCCCTCCTTCTCCCAGGAACTGCACCACGAGGCCGAGCTGGCCGTGGTCATCGGCCGCATGTGCCGCGAGGTCCCGCGCGAGCGCGTCAAGGACGTGATCCTCGGCTACACCTGCGCCAACGACGTCACCGCCCGCGACGTGCAGCGGCGCGAGAAGCAGTGGGCCAGGGCCAAGGGCTTCGACACCTCCTGCCCGCTCGGCCCCTGGGTGGAGACGGACATCGACCTCACCGCCGCGGCCGACCTGACCATTCAGCTCACCGTCAACGGCGAGCAGCGGCAGCTCGGCCGCACCAGCGAGATGATCCACCCGATCGAGGATCTGATCGTCAACATCTCCGAGGCCATGACGCTGCTCCCCGGCGACGTGATCCTCACGGGCACCCCCGCAGGGGTCGGCCCCCTCAACGTCGGCGACGAGGTCGCCGTCACCATCGAAGGCATCGGCACTCTCACCAACAAGGTTGTCAAGCGTGGCTAGCGCACCAGACTCCCCAGTACGCGTACGTTTCTGCCCGTCCCCCACCGGTAACCCCCACGTGGGCCTGGTCCGCACCGCCCTGTTCAACTGGGCGTTCGCCCGGCACCACCAGGGCACGCTGGTCTTCCGCATCGAGGACACCGACGCGGCCCGCGACTCCGAGGAGTCCTACAACCAGCTCCTCGACGCGATGCGCTGGCTGGGCTTCGACTGGGACGAGGGCCCCGAGGTCGGCGGACCGCACGCGCCGTACCGGCAGTCGCAGCGCATGGGCATCTACGCCGACGTCGCCCGCAAGCTGCTCGACGCCGGACACGCCTACCACTGCTACTGCTCCCAGGAGGAGCTGGACAGCCGCCGCGAGGCCGCCCGCGCGGACGGCAGGCCGTCCGGCTACGACGGCCACTGCCGCGACCTGAGCACCGCGCAGGTCGAGGAGTACAAGGCGCAGGGCCGGGCGCCGATCGTCCGCTTCCGGATGCCCGACGAGACGATCACCTTCACGGACCTGGTCCGCGGCGAGATCACGTACCTCCCGGAGAACGTCCCGGACTACGGCATCGTCCGCGCCAACGGCGCCCCGCTGTACACCCTGGTCAACCCGGTCGACGACGCGCTCATGGAGATCACCCACATCCTGCGCGGCGAGGACCTGCTCTCCTCCACCCCGCGCCAGATCGCCCTGTACAAGGCGCTGATCGAACTGGGCGTCGCCAAGGACATCCCGGCCTTCGGGCACCTGCCGTACGTGATGGGCGAGGGCAACAAGAAGCTCTCCAAGCGAGACCCGCAGTCGTCGCTGAACCTCTACCGCGAGCGCGGCTTCCTGCCCGAGGGCCTGCTCAACTACCTCTCGCTGCTGGGCTGGTCGCTCTCGGCCGACCGGGACATCTTCTCCGTCGAGGAGATGGTCGCGGCCTTCGACATCGCGGACGTGAACCCCAACCCGGCCCGCTTCGACCTGAAGAAGTGCGAGGCGATCAACGCCGACCACATCCGCCTGCTGGACGTGAAGGACTTCACCGAGCGCTGCGCCCCCTGGCTCAAGGCCCCCGTCGCGCCGTGGGCGCCGGAGGACTTCGACGAGGCCAAGTGGCAGGCGATCGCCCCGCAGGCGCAGACGCGTCTGAAGGTCCTGTCCGAGATCACGGACAACGTCGACTTCCTGTTCCTGCCCGAGCCGGTCTTCGACGAGCCGAGCTGGACCAAGGCGATGAAGGAGGGTTCCGACGCCCTGCTCCGCACCGCCCGGGAGAAGCTGGAGTCCGCCGACTGGTCCTCCCCCGACTCCCTGAAGGAGGCCGTCCTGGCCGCCGGCGAGGCCCACGGCCTCAAGCTCGGCAAGGCCCAGGCCCCGGTCCGCGTCGCCGTCACCGGCCGCACGGTCGGCCTGCCCCTCTTCGAGTCCCTGGAGGTCCTGGGCAAGGAGAAGACGCTGGCACGGATCGACGCGGCGCTCACCAGGCTCGCGTCCGCGTAAGCACCGTGTGACGCACACAGGGCGGCAGCCGGCTCGGCTGCCGCCCTGTCATATGAGGACAGCCGCGGGCAGGGGTGCCTGGTGCGCGACGGCCTGCGGAACCCGGGCCGCTTTCGCGTACCGTCGGTGTCATGCCGATCAAAGCCGTGCTCTGGGACGTCGACGACACGCTCTTCGACTACACCACCGCCGACCGCGCCGGTATGCGCACGCACCTGGTCGCCGAGGGGCTGCTCGACGGGTACGCGACCGTGGAGGACGCCCTGGCGCACTGGCGGCGGATCACCGACGAGCAGTGGGCACGGTTCTCGGCGGGGGAGGCGACCTTCGAGGAGCAGCGGCGGGACCGGGTGCGGGTCTTCCTCGCCCGGCCGGAGCTGGCCGACGACGAGATCGACGCGTGGTTCGCGCGCTACCTGGGGCACTACGAGGCCGCCTGGGCGCTCTTCCCGGACGTGCTGCCCGTCCTGGACGCGCTCGCCGCCAGCCACCGGCACGCCGTGCTGTCCAACTCCAGCATCCACGTCCAGGAGCGCAAGCTGCGCGCCCTCGGCGTGCGCGACCGCTTCGAGACCGTGCTGTGCGCCGCGGAACTCGGGGTGTCCAAGCCGGAGCCGCGGGCGTTCCACGCGGCCTGCGAGGCGCTGGAACTCGGCCCGCACGAAGTGGCGTACGTCGGCGACCATCCGGACATCGACGCGCGGGGCGCCGCCGAGGCCGGGCTGCTGTCGGTCTGGATCGACCGCGCGGGCGTGCACGCCGGCGGCCGGGACGGCGGCGGTTGGCGCCGGATCGCCTCGCTCGCCGAACTGCCCGCGATCCTCCGCGCCGATACCCGTTTTGGAGCCCCGTCCACCTTCAGGTAATGTTCTTCCTGCGCCGCGGGGCGGACCGAAGGTTCGGAGCCGCGGATGCAACACTAGAAGAGGATCCCGACGGGATCTTGCCTTCCAGTGGCCTATGGTGTAATTGGCAGCACGACTGATTCTGGTTCAGTTAGTCTTGGTTCGAGTCCAGGTAGGCCAGCTCGCAGAGCTCATCTGCACCGCGGATCTCATCCGCAGGCCCCCGTTGTGTAGCGGCCTAGCACGCTGCCCTCTCAAGGCAGTAGCGCCGGTTCGAATCCGGTCGGGGGTACGGATCTCAGGAGTGTTCCGGAGATCAAGGGCCCCCGTTGTGTAGCGGCCTAGCACGCCGCCCTCTCAAGGCGGTAGCGCCGGTTCGAATCCGGTCGGGGGTACGACTGGTCTAAACCATCATTGGTCTATGGTGTAATTGGCAGCACGACTGATTCTGGTTCAGTTAGTCTTGGTTCGAGTCCAGGTAGACCAGCTCGGGCCTGCGGAAACGCAGTGTCCACGCCCCCGTTGTGTAGCGGCCTAGCACGCCGCCCTCTCAAGGCGGTAGCGCCGGTTCGAATCCGGTCGGGGGTACGCAGTCGGAAGGGCCCTCCCCCTGGGGAGGGCCCTTCTGCGTGTTTCCCTTGTTGGTCATGGCGATGGGACCGACGCTCGCGGAACTCCACCGCGACCGTGACGGCGGACTCCTCGGAGCCAGGCAACTGCTGGCGGGGCCGCGCGAGGTGCACATCGTGCAGTACTGGGGGTCCAAGGAGAAGCTCCTCGCCCACGCCACCGCGCCCGACCGGAGCCACCGCCCGGCCTGGTCCGCGTTCAACCGCCGGCTGCTGCGCGAGGGAAGGGGCAGGGTCGGCTTCGGGCACGCGACCTACGTGGTCCCGGCCGGCGCCCATGAGGCCACCTGAGTGTGCTGTGTCCCCAGTCCATGCCTGTGGCGACCTCTGTGTCCGCAGTCCATGCCTGTGGTGTCTGTGACGTCTGTGTCCGCAGCGGCTGGCGCGCAGGGCGGTGGACAACGGGCCGACCCCGGCCGAGAGTCGCTCGGCCGGGGTCGGGTGGTCATGTGTGGGCGTTGGTGTCGGTGTCCCGTGCGCGGGGCCTGCCGCGGCGTTGAGGCCGGCCCTGCGGGGCGCGGGGGTCAGCCGGAGCGGCGCAGGGCCTCGGACAGGCGTGCGGCGGAGTCGATGACCGCCTGGGCGTGCATGCGCCCGGGGTGGCGGGTGAGGCGCTCGATGGGTCCGGAGACCGAGACGGCGGCCACCACGCGGTTGGAGGGGCCGCGCACCGGCGCGGAGACGGACGCGACGCCCGGCTCGCGCTCGCCGATCGACTGGGCCCAGCCCCGGCGCCGTACGCCCGACAGGGCCGTCGCCGTGAAGCGGGCGCCCTGGAGACCGCGGTGGAGCCGCTCCGGCTCCTCCCAGGCCATCAGGACCTGCGCCGAGGAGCCCGCCTTCATCGTGAGCGTGGAGCCGACCGGGACCGTGTCCCGAAGGCCGGACAGACGCTCGGCCGCGGCGACGCAGATGCGCATGTCGCCCTGGCGGCGGTAGAGCTGCGCGCTCTCGCCCGTCACGTCCCGCAGGTGCGTGAGCACCGGCCCGGCGGTGGCCAGCAGGCGGTCCTCGCCCGCGGCCGCGGCCAGCTCCGCGAGGCGCGGGCCGAGGATGAACCGGCCCTGCATGTCGCGCGCCACCATGCGGTGGTGTTCCAGCGCCACGGCCAGCCGGTGGGCCGTGGGTCGTGCCAGTCCGGTGGCCGCGACCAGGCCCGCGAGGGTGGCCGGACCGGACTCCAGAGCGCTCAGGACAAGGGCTGCCTTGTCCAGAACGCCGACGCCGCTACTGTTGTCCATGCAACGATACTTGCGTCTCACTCTGTGAAACGCAAGTTCAATTTTCCGTGGAACACGCCACTCTGGTAGTCACAGCGGCCCGCGTCGACCGGCGGGCTCTGCGGCGGACGCCCGAAGGGGGGCGCGGGTGCCGCATCCTCAAGATCTCTAGTTGGGCCGGCGCGCTTCGCGTCCGGCCGGAGGGAAAGCGATGGGTAGGACACTCGCGGAGAAGGTCTGGGACGACCACGTCGTCCGGCGCGCCGAGGGCGAGCCCGACCTCCTCTTCATCGATCTGCACCTGCTGCACGAGGTGACCAGCCCCCAGGCCTTCGACGGCCTGCGCAAGAGCGGCCGCGGTGTGCGCCGGCTCGACCTGACCATCGCGACCGAGGATCACAACACCCCGACCCTGGACATCGACAAGCCCATCGCGGACCCGGTCTCCCGCGTCCAGCTGGAGACGCTGCGCAAGAACTGCGCCGACTTCGGGGTCCGGCTGCACCCGCTGGGCGACGTCGAGCAGGGCGTCGTCCACGTGGTGGGACCGCAGCTCGGTCTGACCCAGCCCGGCACCACCGTCGTCTGCGGTGACTCCCACACCTCCACGCACGGCGCCTTCGGCGCGCTGGCGTTCGGCATCGGCACCTCCCAGGTCGAGCACGTGCTCGCCACCCAGACCCTGCCGATGGCCCGCCCGAAGACCATGGCGATCACCATCGAGGGCGAACTGCCCGAGGGTGTCACGGCCAAGGACCTGATCCTGGCGATCATCGCGAGGATCGGCACCGGCGGCGGCCAGGGCTACATCCTGGAGTACCGCGGCTCCGCCATCGAGAAGCTCTCGATGGAGGCCCGCATGACCATCTGCAACATGTCGATCGAGGCCGGCGCCCGCGCGGGCATGATCGCCCCCGACGAGACCACCTTCGCCTACCTCCAGGGCCGCCCGCACGCCCCCGAGGGAGCCGACTGGGACGCCGCGGTCGCGTACTGGAGGACCCTGCGCACCGACGACGACGCCGTCTTCGACGCCGAGGTCGTCATCGACGCCGCCGAACTGTCCCCGTTCGTCACCTGGGGCACCAACCCCGGCCAGGGCGCGCCGCTTTCGGCCGACGTCCCCGACCCCGCTTCGTACGAAGACGCTTCGGAGCGCCTGGCCGCCGAAAAGGCCCTGGAATACATGGGGTTGGAGGCCGGACAGCCGCTGCGCTCCATCGGCGTGGACACCGTCTTCGTAGGCTCCTGCACCAACGGACGCATCGAGGACCTGCGGGCCGCCGCCGACATCGTGCGGGGCCGCAAAGTCGCCGACGGCGTACGGATGCTGGTCGTCCCCGGCTCCGCGCGCGTGGGTCTCCAGGCCGTCTCCGAGGGCCTGGACGTGGTCTTCAAGGAGGCCGGCGCCGAATGGCGGCACGCGGGCTGCTCCATGTGCCTGGGCATGAACCCCGACCAGCTCGCCCCCGGCGAGCGCTCCGCCTCCACCTCCAACCGCAACTTCGAGGGCAGGCAGGGCAAGGGCGGCCGCACCCACCTGGTCTCCCCGCAGGTCGCCGCGGCCACCGCGGTCCTCGGCCACCTGGCCTCCCCGGCCGACCTGTCCGACGCCGCCGCCCCCACGCCCGCTGGAGTCTGAGAGATCATGGAAGCCTTCACCACCCACACCGGCCGGGCCGTCCCGCTGCGCCGCAGCAACGTCGACACCGACCAGATCATCCCCGCCCACTGGCTCAAGAAGGTCACCCGCGACGGATTCGAGGACGGACTCTTCGAGGCCTGGCGCAAGGACCCCGACTTCGTGCTCAACCGCCCGGAGCGCGACGGCGCCACGGTCCTGGTCGCCGGCCCCGACTTCGGCACCGGCTCCTCCCGTGAGCACGCCGTCTGGGCGCTGCAGAACTACGGCTTCAAGACCGTGATCTCCTCCCGCTTCGCCGACATCTTCCGGGGCAACTCGCTGAAGAACGGCCTGCTCACGGTGGTCCTGGACCAGAAGGTCGTGGACGCCCTGTGGGAGCTCACCGAGAAGGACCCCCGGGCCGAGGTGACCGTCGACCTGGTCGCCCGCGAGGTGCGCGCCGAGGGGATCACCGCCTCCTTCGAGCTGGACGAGAACTCCCGCTGGCGGCTGCTGAACGGGCTGGACGACATCTCCATCACCCTCCAGAACGAGACCGACATCGCCGCGTACGAGGCGAAGCGCCCGGCCTTCAAGCCGCGCACCCTGCCGGTCTGATCCCCGGCCCCGGCCGATGACCGGCCGCCGAGCCGGACACCCCTCTCCGGCGCCGTGGCAAGTCGACTTTCGGCCACCGTACGACCCGGCTGTACCCCCGATCGAGGCGATCGGGGGTACAGCCTTTTTTATGTCCGTACCACCCGGCGCGCCACCGTCGAGACGCTCAACTTCCCACGTTAAGCGGGATGTTGCCGGGGTAGACGAGGCTCCGGAGCCTGCCCGGCGCAGCCGCCCGGACGGTCGCCGCAGGCGTCAGTTGCCCCCCAGCGCAGGCGACAACTCGCCCCAGATGGCACAATCTGTGCATGGACAACGACGGCCAACTCGAGCTCTATACGGCGGTCGCGGCCCAGCTCAAGGAAGCGCACCAGAGGGTGCGCGCACTGCAAGTCCCGGAGAGCGTACGGATGGCGCTGACCCGGAAGCTGCTGGTCATTACGGCCGCGGCCAAGCACGATCTGGCCGGTGCGACAAGGCGTCTGGAGCGGTTCATGGCAGACCTCGACCAGGGGCGAATCCCCGGCGAGGAAGGCTGAACAGCCCGAGGCCGTCGAGTCCGTTGCGGCACAAGGGTGATTAGCCCGTTTCGTGTTTGATTTGCGGTATATATCTGCCTAACGTGCGAAAACGCTTGAACACTTTCGTTCCGGCAAGGTCTCCGAAGGGGAAGACGTGAACAAGGCGCAGCTCGTAGAAGCGATTGCCGACAAGATGGGCGGCCGCCAGCAGGCCGCCGATGCGGTGGACGCGGTACTGGACGCCGTCGTCCGCGCGGTCGTCGCGGGAGACCGGGTCTCGGTCACCGGCTTCGGGTCCTTCGAGAAGGTCGACCGTCCCGCCCGTTACGCGCGCAACCCGCAGACGGGTGAGCGGGTGCGGGTCAAGAAGACCTCCGTTCCCCGCTTCCGGGCCGGCCAGGGCTTCAAGGACCTGGTGAGCGGCTCGAAGAAGCTCCCGAAGCACGACATCGCGGTCAAGAAGGCGCCCAAGGGCAGCCTCTCCGGGCCGCCCGCCACCATTGCCAAGGCCGTCGGCAAGAAGGCCGCGGCGAAGAAGACCACCGCGGCCGCGAAGAAGACGGCCGCGAAGAAGGCCGCGCCGGCGGCGAAGAAGACCACCGCCAAGAAGGCCGCCCCGGCCAAGAAGACCACGGCGGCCGCCAAGAAGACGACGGCCACGAAGGCCGCCGCCAAGAAGACCACCGCCAAGAAGGCGCCGGCGAAGAAGGCCGCGGCCAAGAAGGCCCCCGCCAAGAAGTCGACCGCCCGCAAGACCACCGCCAAGAAGACCGTCGCCCGCGGCAAGTAGCGGCGCAGGGGCACTCACGCGCCGGGCCGGACTCCCGAGGGAGCCCGGCCCGCGGTGTGTTCGGACTCCGCCGGCGCGGCCGCGGGGTGCCTCGCGCCGCGTGGACGGTCCTCCCGCCTGCTCAGAACGTCTGCAGCGTCACCAGGGTGATCCGCAGGCCGTTCCCCTCGCCCTCGGTCTCGATCCGCACCCGCTGTCCCGGCCGCAGCAGCCGCAGACCGCCCGCGTCGAACGCCGGCGCTTGGAAGGACACCGGGGTGCCGTCGTCCAGCAGCACCTGCCCGCTGCGGCTCTCGGGGTCGTACGTGTATGCGGTCGCCTGCATGACGGCAGCCTACTGCCCCCGGGCCGGCAGCCGCGCCGCCACCGCTGCCGTCCGCGGCCCCACGCCGAGGGCCAGAGCCGCCCGCAGATCGTCCCCGGTGTCCACGTCCTGGCGCACGGATTCCACCGCGTCCAGGGACAGTTCCACCGCGCCGGACGCCCGGTGACGGGCCCGGGAATCGGTACCGAAGGAAGGGAGCAGCGGATGTCCGGGGGAGGCCGCCAGCAAAGTCGTGCCGACGGCCGCGGAATCCGCGAGAAATGCCCGCGGGAATTGCCCGGCCATCGCCAGGACCCGGGCCAATTCCATGGGCCGCAGCGCGGGAAGATCGGCGTTCAGGGCCGCCACCGGAGTCCGGGGGCGCGCGGCCCGCACCACCGCCGCTCCGTGCGCGAGGGCGGCGTTCAGGCCGGCCCGCGGATCGTCCGCGACGATCCGGGCGCCCACCGCCGCCAGCTCCCGCGCCGCCTCGGTGTCGTCCGTGACGACCACCACATCCGCGACGCCCGGGCAGGCCAGCGCGGCCGCCACCGTGTCCATGGCGAAGGCGAGGGCCAGGCCGGGACGCACCCCGTCGCCGGCGGTGTCCGACAGCCTGCTCTTGGCCCGGTTCAGGGGCTTCAGGGGAATGACCAAGGTCCACTGCACCGGCGTTCCGCCCCTCTCGTGTGGTCCTCATTGTCCCCCGGACCGTCCGGCGGACCGGGAAGGGAAGAGGCGCGAAGCCCCCTTCCAAAGACGCTCCCCGTGACGTGCGGGCGTACGGTGTTCTCGACAGACAGGCGGCCTGGGGCGACACTTGTGCGGCCCCCCAGGCCCTAGAGGAAGGTGTCCGCGTGCCCCGCCGCAGAATCGGCTTTTGGTATCGCTTCGCAGCGGCGATCTGCAAACCGCCACTGGTGGTTCTGATGAAGCGGGACTGGCGCGGAATGGAGCACATTCCGGCCGACGGCGGATTTATCACCGTGGTGAACCACAATTCGCACGTCGACCCCTTCGCGTACGCCCACTATCAGTACAACACCGGGCGCGTTCCGCGATTCCTGGCGAAGAGCGGGCTTTTCAGGAAGGGACTGGTGGGCGCCACGATGCGCGGCAGCGGGCAGATCCCCGTCTACCGCGAGAGCACGGACGCGCTGAGCGCGTTCCGCGCCGCCATCGACGCCGTGGAGCGCGGCGAGTGCGTCGCCTTCTACCCCGAGGGCACTCTCACCCGCGACCCCGACGGCTGGCCGATGACGGGCAAGACCGGCGCCGCCCGGGTCGCCCTCCAGACCAAGTGCCCGGTGATTCCGGTCGCCCAGTGGGGCGCCAACGAACTGCTGCCGCCCTACGCCAAGAAGCCCGACCTGCTGCCCCGCAAGACCCATCACGTGCTCGCCGGGCCGCCCGTGGACCTCTCCCGCTTCTACGACCAGGAGATGACTCCGGAGCTCCTCAAGGAGGCCACCGAGGTCATCATGGCGGCCATCACCCGCCAGCTGGAGCAGATCCGGGGGGAGAAGGCGCCCGCCGAGCCGTACGATCCCCGCCGGGAGCGGATCGAGCAGCGCCGCCGAACCGAGGCGCAGACACAGGGCAGGACCGTGCCGGCCGCGCAGCGCGGGCCGGACGTGCGGGAGTCCGTACAGGAAGAGGGGCAGGGCGCGTGAGCAAGCCGGTCAAGGCGGCCGTCTTCGGTACCGGATCGTGGGGCACCGCCTTCGGCATGGTCCTCGCCGACGCCGGTTGCGAGGTGACCCTGTGGGCCCGCCGCGCCGAACTCGCCGACGCGGTCAACTCCACCCGGACCAACCCCGACTACCTGCCCGGAGTCGAGCTCCCGGAGAACCTGCGGGCCACGGCCGACGCCGCCGAGGCCGCCCGCGACGCCGACTTCACGGTGCTCGCCATCCCCTCGCAGACCATGCGGGCGAACCTCGCCGAATGGGCGCCGCTGCTCGCCCCCGACACCGTCCTCGTCTCCCTGATGAAGGGCGTCGAACTCGGCTCGGCCATGCGGATGAGCGAGGTGATCGAGGACGTCGCCAAGGTGGGCGCCGACCGCATCGCCGTCGTCACCGGGCCCAACCTGGCCCGGGAGATCGCCGCCCGCATGCCGGCCGCCGGTGTGGTCGCGTGCACCGACGAGGACGTGGCCCGCCGGCTGCAGGCCGTCTGCCACACCCCGTACTTCCGGCCCTACACCAACACCGACGTGGTCGGCTGCGAACTCGGCGGTGCCGTCAAGAACGTGATCGGTCTGGCCGTCGGCATCGCGGACGGCATGGGTCTCGGCGACAACGCCAAGGGCTCGCTCATCACCCGCGGCCTGGCCGAGACCACCCGGCTCGGCATGGCCCTGGGCGCCGACCCGCTCACGTTCTCCGGACTCGCCGGCCTGGGCGACCTGGTGGCCACCTGCTCCTCGCCGCTGTCGCGCAACCACACCTTCGGCACCAACCTCGGCAGGGGCATGACCCTCCAGGAGACCATCGCGGTCACCAAGCAGACCGCCGAGGGCGTCAAGTCCTGCGAGTCGGTGCTGGATCTGGCCCGGCGGCACGGCGTCGACATGCCCATCACGGAGACCGTCGTCGGCATCGTGCACGAGGCCAAGCCGCCCGTGGTGGCCCTCAGGGAGCTGATGTCGCGCAGCGCCAAGCCCGAACGCCGCTGAAACCCGCCCCGTTCGGCCGTCCGCATCACGTAGCGCGACCGTCCGTGCGACGCTGAGCGACGGGCCCCGGGGCGGGCACTGACGTCACGGATACCAGCGGGTACTCTCATCGCGATATGAGCAGCGAGAACCTCCCCCAGAGCCCCGAGCAGCCGTCCCGCAAGCCCCGCGTGGCCGTCGTGTGCGGCGGCCGCAGCTCCGAACACGGGATCTCCGTGGTCACCGCGGGCGCGGTGCTGAGTGCCATCGACCGGACCAAGTACGAGGTCCTGCCGATCGGCATCACCCGTGACGGCCGCTGGGCCCTGACCGCCGACGAGCCGGAGCGCATGGCCATCACCGAGGGCCGCACCCCGAGCGTCGAGGAGCTCGCCGACTCCGCCGAGGGCGGCGTGGTGCTGCCCGTCGACCCGTCCAACCGCGAAGTCGTCTACAGCGAGCCCGGTTCGGTGCCCAAGGTGCTCGGCGAGGTCGACGTGGTCTTCCCGGTGCTGCACGGTCCCTACGGCGAGGACGGCACCCTCCAGGGCCTCCTGGAGCTGTCCGGCGTGCCGTACGTGGGCTCGGGCGTGCTCGCCTCGGCCGTCGGCCAGGACAAGGAGTACATGAAGCGGGTGTTCACCTCCTTCGGGCTCAAGGTCGGCCCGTACGTGGTGATCCGGCCGCGCGAGTGGGCGCGGGACCCGTCCGCCGCCCGCAAGAGGATCGTCGACTTCGCCGGCGAGCACGGCTGGCCGCTGTTCGTGAAGCCCGCGCGCGCCGGTTCGTCGATCGGCATCACCAAGGTCGACGACCTGTCCGGCCTCGACGAGGCGATCGAGGAGGCCCAGCGGCACGACCCGAAGGTGCTCGTGGAGGCCGCGCTGCGCGGCCGCGAGATCGAGTGCGGGGTGCTGGAGTTCGAGGACGGCCCGCGGGCCTCCGTACCGGCCGAGATCCCGCCGCCCGAGGCGCACGCGTACTACGACTTCGAGGCCAAGTACATCGACTCCACGCCCGGCATCGTGCCCGCCCCGCTGACCGACGAGGAGACCGCCGAGGTGCGGCGGCTCGCGGTGGACGCGTTCGAGGCGGCCTCCTGCGAGGGCCTGGTCCGCGCGGACTTCTTCCTCACCGAGGACGGCGAGTTCGTGATCAACGAGATCAACACCATGCCCGGCTTCACGCCCATCTCGATGTACCCGCAGATGTGGCAGGCGAGCGGGATCAGCTACCCGGAACTGGTGGACCAGCTGATCCAGGCGGCACTGCGCCGCTCCACGGGCCTGCGCTGACCCCGTACGTCCAGGGGGCCCGGGACACCTTCCGGTGTCCCGGGCCCCCTGGACGTGTGCCAGGCGCTCAGTCGGCGATCCCCTTGGGGATCGCCTTCCTCACGGCCGGGGCCAGATCGACCAGCGGCGCGACCCCGTGGTCCGTCCGCCCCGCGGGGATCGTCACCTCCACATAGGCCAGGCGCAGTGCGGTGGTGAAGCGGAACGAACCGTCCCCCTGCTTCTGCAGCAGCCAGTTCACATCGTTCACCTCAGCCCCGTCGGACTCAGGATCGTCCATCGCGGCGGGCCGCGGGACACCGCAGCGCAGTATGATCGCCGGGCTTCCCCAGCCCGCGGTCAGCACGGAGGCGGGCCGGGGGTCCTCGCGGCCCAGTCCGTCCACTTTCCCGGGCAGTTCCCGGTCCAGATCGCGGCACAGTCCGGCCACCGACGGCCCGGGGGCGGGAACCGCCACGGTGGCGCTGTCGCCGCTCGGGGAACAGCCCGCGACGGTGACCAGCGCGGCGAGGACGGGCAGGCCGAGAAGCCGGTGACGGAAGAAGCTCACCGGCCAAGGGTAGACGGGGGCTACAGATGCACGACCGGGCAGGTCAGGGTTCGTGTGATGCCGTCCACCTGCTGGACCTTCGCGACCACCATGCGGCCCAGGTCGTCCACCGTGTCGGACTGGGCGCGCACGATGACGTCGTAGGGCCCCGTCACGTCCTCGGCCTGGATCACTCCAGGGATCTTGCCGATCGTCTCTGCGACGGTCGACGCCTTGCCGACCTCCGTCTGGATCAGGATGTACGCCTGTACCACGGAACCTCCAGGGCGGCCACGAGGATCATCTGGGGGAAAAGGAACGCCACGGTATCGCGTCGTCACACGCCGTGGGGAGACCCGGGAGAGCCGTGACGCACGCGCCGGGGTGCAGGTAGGACAGAAGTTGACGGTCATCTCGACCGTAGCGAGGACCGCGTTGACGCGCGACCGGGAACGTGATCCGGGAACGCAACCGGAATACACAGGGACAGAAGGGGCGAAAGGCCGATGAAGGGCACTGTTGGTGAGCTCGGGGAGTTCGGGCTCATCAGGGAGCTCACCTCCCGTCTCACCACCACCCCGGCGGTCCGGGTCGGCCCCGGCGACGACGCCGCGGTGGTCGCCGCCCCCGACCGCAGGGTCGTGGCGAGCACCGACATACTCCTCGAGGGACGGCACTTCCGCCGGGACTGGTCCACGGCGTACGACGTGGGCCGCAAGGCGGCCGCCCAGAACCTCGCGGACATCGCCGCCATGGGCGCCGTGCCGACCGCGCTGCTGCTCGGCCTGGTCGTCCCCACCGAACTGCCGGTCGCCTGGCCCACCGAGCTGATGGACGGCCTGCGCGACGAGTGCCAGGTCGCCGGGGCCGCCGTCGTCGGCGGTGACGTGGTGCGCGGCGACACGATCATGGTGTCGATCACCGCGCTCGGTGATCTGCGCAACCACGAGCCGGTCACACGCGCCGGCGCACAACCCGGCGACCTGATCGCGGTGACCGGCTGGCTGGGCTGGTCCGCGGCCGGGTACGCGGTGCTCTCCCGGGGCTTCCGCTCGCCCCGCGCCTTCGTCGAGGCGCACCGCCGTCCCGAGCCGCCGTACCACGCGGGGCCCTCGGCCGCCGGGCTCGGCGCCACCGCGATGTGCGACGTCAGCGACGGACTGATCGCCGACCTCGGGCACATCGCCGAGGCCAGCAAGGTCCACATCGACATCCGCTCGGGAGCCATAGACATCCCCTCGCAGATGAACGACATCGGGCAGGCCGTCGGCGTCGACCCGTTGCAGTGGGTGCTGACCGGGGGAGAGGACCACGCGATCGTGGCGGCCTTCCCGCCGGACGTGAAGCTGCCGGCCCGCTGGAAGGTGATCGGCGACGTGCACAGCCCCTCGGCGCTGCCCCAGGTCACGGTCGACGGCGCGCCGTGGACCAGCAAGGGCGGCTGGGACCACTTCGGGGACATCGAGTCGTGACCGCCGCCCCTCCCCGGGTACTGACCGTCGCGGGCTCCGACTCCGGCGGCGGCGCCGGCATCCAGGCCGACCTGAAGACGATGCTCGCGCTCGGCGTGCACGGCATGAGCGTGATCACCGCGGTGACCGCGCAGAACTCCCTCGGTGTGCAGGGGGCCTGGGAACTGCCCGTGGAGGCGGTCCGGGCCCAGTACCGCAGCGTCGTGGACGACATCGGCGTCCAGGCGGTGAAGACCGGGATGCTGGGCTCGGCGGAACTGGCCGGGGCGGTGGCCGAACTGATCGCCGGGACGGACGCGCCCGCGGTCGTCGACCCGGTCGGCGTCTCCAAGCACGGCGACCCGCTCCTCGCCGGGTCCGCGCTTCGGACCGTACGCGAAAGGCTGCTCCCGGTGGCGACCGTCGCCACGCCGAACCTCGACGAGGTGGCCCAGCTCACCGGCGTCCGGGTCCGGGCGGAGGAGCAGATGCGGGAGGCCGCGGCGGCGATGCTGGCGTTCGGGCCGGAGTGGGTGCTGATCAAGGGCGGCCACCTCGCCGGGCGGGAGGGCGGTGACCAGGCCGTGGACCTGCTCACCGACGGCGCCGAGGAGCACTGGCTGCGCGCCCCCCGGTACGACAACCGGCACACGCACGGCACCGGCTGCACCCTCGCCTCCGCGATCGCCTCGCACCTGGCGAAGGGCCGGTCGGTGCCGGAGGCCGTGACGGAGGCCAAGGCGTACGTCACCGGCGCGATCGCGGCCGGCTTCGCGCTCGGCGGGGGGATCGGACCCGTGGACCACGGCTGGGCCCTGCGGAGGCCTTGGGCGGGGTAGTCGCGCGGCCCGCGCACCGGCGGCCCGCACGGCTCCCGGTGTGCGGGCACGCGTGCGCGTGGCAGGCGTGCGCGGGCACGGCAAAAAGCCGGTCCACCGAGGTGGACCGGCTCAGTGCAGCGAACCAGCGGTGGCCGCGCGCTTAGCTGTTGCTGTGCGTCAGCGCGAGACCTTGCCGGCCTTGATGCACGAGGTGCAGGCGTTCACGCGCTTCGGCGTCCCGCCGACCACGGTACGCACGCGCTGGATGTTCGGGTTCCAGCGACGGGGCGTACGGCGGTGCGAGTGCGAGATGTTGTTGCCGAAGCCCGGCCCCTTGCCGCAGACGTCGCAGTTGGCAGCCACGGGTCACTCCAAAGACTTCAGATGCACTTACGGTTGATCCCGGCATGCCGGGATCAAGATCTCAGGCTCGGAGAGCCCTTCTTGAAATCTGAGTGGCGTTGCCAGGGGGGAAAGCCCGATCAGGATCGGGCAACCGGAGCAGCATACAACGGCTGCGTCCGTAAGGCGAAACTACCACGGCGGCTCCGCTGCCCCCGCGGGCCCTCTTCCGTCGGGCACCGCCCCTGGGTCTACGCTGCGTCCAGTCCAGCAGCTCAGGGAGGCGCAGGTGGCGCAGGTGGCGCAGACGTTCGACGCGCCGGCGGTGCGCACCTGGTGCGGACTGGCGCTGCGGGCCCTGGGACGCGCGCGCGAGGAGATCGACGCGATCAACGTCTACCCCGTGGCCGACGGGGACACCGGCACCAACCTGTATCTGACCGTGGAGTCCGCCGTCGCGGCGGTGGAGGCCGTGTTCGCCGCGCACGAGGTGGGCGACGGGACCGGCGTGGCCCTCCCCGGCCCTTCCCTGGCCGACGCCGCGCGGGCGATGGCGCACGGCGCGCTGATCGGGGCCCGCGGCAACTCCGGGACCATCCTCGCCCAGCTGCTGCGCGGCATGGCCCAGGTGTTCGCCGCCGACGGTGACCGAACCCGGACCGACGGGCGCGGTCTCTGCCTGGCCCTGCGGCGCGCCGCGGACTCCGCCCGGCAGGCCGTGGCGCACCCGGTGGAGGGCACGGTCCTGTCGGTGGCCTCGGCCGCCGCGGACGCGGCCACCGGGGCGCGCGGAGACTGCGGTGCCGTCGCCCTGGCCGCCTACGAGGGCGCCTGCGCGGCCCTCGCAGCGACCCCCGGCCAGCTGGCGGTCCTGGAGCGTGCCGGGGTGGTCGACGCGGGCGGGCGGGGACTGGTGGCGGTCCTCGCGGCCCTGGTGGAGACGTGCACGGGACGGGCGCCGGAGCAGGGCACGTCCCCTTCGGCGGTCGCGGTGCCGGGTGACGGCGGCCCGACGGTGCCGCACGCGCGTGTGTGCTCCGCCGGGGACGACGGGCCCGGCGCCTGCGCGCCGCCCGCGAGCGGTCCCGCCTTCGAGGTGATCTACCTGCTGGACGCCGAGGACGCGGCCGTCGCCCGCCTGCGCGAGCGGCTCGACGGGCTGGGGGACTCCCTCGTCGTGGTCGGCGGCGACGGCCTGTGGAACGTTCACGTGCACGTCGACGACGCCGGCGCGGCCGTGGAGGCGGGCGTGGAGGCCGGGCGGCCGCACCGCATCCGGATCACGCACTTCGCCGCCGACGACGCGCACACCGGCGGACCCGGGCGGCCGCCGCACCGGGAGCGGGCCCAGCGCGCCGTGGTGGCCGTCGTACCCGGCGAGGGCCTGGCCGGGCTCTACACCGAGGCCGGGGCGACCGCGGTGCTCGCCAGGCCCGGGGAGCAGCTCGCCAGCGGGGAGCTCGTCGACGCCGTACGGCGGGCACACGCGCGCGAGGTGGTCCTGCTGCCCAACGACCCCGAGCTGCGCCACACCGCGTCCGCGGCGGCCGAGCAGGCCCGCGGTGACGGTGTCCGTGTGGCCCTGATCCCGACCCGGTCGGCGGTGCAGGGCATCGCCGCCCTCGCCGTGCACGAGCCGGAGCGCCGCTTCGACGAGGATGTCGTCGCCATGACCTCGGCGGCCGGCGCCACCCGGCACGCCGAGGTCATCGTCGCCGAACGCCAGTCGTGGACCACGGCCGGCATCTGCCAGGCCGGTGACGTCCTCGGTCTCATCGACGGGGACGTGGCCGTGATCGGCTCGGACGTCTCGGCCACCGCCGAGACCGTCCTGGACCGCATGCTCGCGGCCGGCGGCGAACTGGTCACCCTCGTCCTCGGAGACGAGGCCCCCGACACGATCGCCACCCGCCTCCAGACCCGGGTCCGCGAGTCCTACCTCGCCGTCGACACGGTCATCTACGAGGGTGGCCGCCAGGGAGCGCTGCTGCTCATCGGCGTGGAGTGAGCCACGCCTCCCCGTCCGGCCACCGCCGGTCAGTCGTCCGGTCCCTGCTCCAGCGCGCGCAGGAGCCTTTCGGCTCGTGCGCGCCGGGGTGGTGCCTCGGTGTCTCCGTCGTCGGCGTCCTCGTAGGCCGCCAGCACGGCACGTGCGTGTGCCGTGGCTTCGGCGGGGCGGCCCAGGTCGGCTGCCAGACGGCCCGCGGCCAGTTCCGCCGCGGTGCGGTCGTGCAGGCCGGCCGGACCCAGCAGGGCGAAGGCGGCGATCGCCTGCTCCAGCCTGGCCAGGGCCTCCTCGGCCACGGCCTCGTCCGCCGCGCCGCCCGCGAGCAGGTCGCCGAACTGCCGGTGGGTCTGCCCGAGTTCCGCGACCAGCCGCTGCCGCGCCGCCGCGTCGTCCACCGCCTCCAGCGCCGCCTCGCACTCCGTGACCGCGGACCCCATCAGCTCCCGCGCCGCGTCCGGGCCGGCCCCGGTGCCCGATGCCAGCCACGCGCGTGCGCGCAGGGCGCGGGCCAGGCCGTGCACGTCGCCCAGGGACCGCCACAGGTCGCCCGCGCGCGTGTACGCACGATCCGCCTCCTCGTGCAGCCCCGCCCGGCTCAGCGACTCGGCGGCCAGATGGGCGAGGGTCGCGTGGTCCTGCTGCTCGGGCCAGTGCCGTGCGATCTCGGCGGCCTGCAGCCGGCGTTCGGCCGCCGCCCGGTGTTCCCCGAGCTCGCTCAGACAGTCGCCGAGCCACCACTGCGTCTGCACGACGGCCCCGTCGCCGTGCGTGTCCGCGGACAGGTCGGGCAGCGCGGACTCCAGCACCTCCGCGGCCTCCGCCCACCGCCCCAGCCGCAGCAGCAGACCGCCGAGCTGCTGCCGGGCCCAGGCCCCGAGCGCCGGTCCCTCGCCCGCCTCGTCGGCCCAGTGCGCGGCCTCCAGGGCGTGTTCCGCCGCCTCCTCGGTCCGGTCAAGACCGCCGAGCACCTCGGCGAGCTGAAGGTGCAGCTGTGCCCGGCCCGCGGCCTCAAGATACGTCCCGCCGTGCTCCAGGGCCGCCCGCAGCGCCCGCTCGGCGCCCTCCGGGTCGCCCAGATGGTGCGCGAGCGCCGCGAGCCGTGCCTCGTACTCCACCGCGAACCACGGCACACCCGCCCCGGCGTACTCGGCCGCGGCCCGCTCGAACAGCTCCGCGGCGCCCCGCAGGTCACCGGCGCGCGCGGCGGTCTCGGCGAGCATCGCCCGCGCCTCGGCCGCCCGGGCCGCCAGCCGCACATCGTCCCCGGTGTGCCCCTCCACGAGGGCCAGGACCTCCCGCACGGCCTCCTCGGCGGCGGACAGCGCCCCCGGGTCCACGGGCCCCCCGGCCTCGTACACCGGCCGCATCAGGATCCGTGCCCGTCCCATCACCACGGACGCGGTCTGCCGAACGCCGGTGCCGTCCTGCGCGTACAGCGCGAGGACGCGCTCGTAGGGCTCGGCGACCGCGGCGAGCGCCCCGTCCACATCGCCGGTCAGTGCCCTCATGTACGCGGCACGCGAGCGTGCCGCCAGCGCCTCGCCCGGGTCGCCCGCCCGCGCGTACCACTCGGCGGCCCGCTCGAACAGCGCGACACCCTCGGGGCCCCGGCTCATCGCCTCGTGGTCGGCGATGTCCGCCTGGTCACGGGCCGCCAGCTCGACGCCCTCCGCGGCCCGCGCGACCGCCGCCCACGCCTCCGTGGCGTGCGGCCGCAGGGTGTCCGACAGCCGCCGCGCCTCGGTGATCAGCGCGGGCAGGCCGGCTTCTCCGGCCGCCGCTGCCGCGGTCGCCGCTTCAGCCGTCTCCGTGGGGAGCGCCCGCGCGGCGGGAGCCGAAGCCGTGCCGGCGGGCCGCCGCGCCGTGCGCACGCCCAGCGGCAGCCGCTCCACCAGCGGGCGCCGCGCCATGTGCGCGCGTGCCCGCTCGCCCACCCGGGCCGTGCCGTTGCGCTCGTCGAAGCGGACCGCCAGGGCCGCCGCCTCCGCGCGCGCGTGCGCGGCGAGTTCGCCGGCCGTCCAGTCCCGCCCCGCGGGACCGGGCACCGTCTGCCCGTCCCACCCCAGCTCGACCAGCCGCTCCATGAGCAGGGCCGTCACCGCCAGGAAGTCCAGCCTGCTGAGCGGGTTCCCGTCGTCCGTGAAGTACGCGGGCCGCTCGGCCAGCAGCTCCAGGGCCCGCGCCTCGTTGCCGGTCAGCGCGCAGAACGCCACATGGTCGGCGTAGGCGCCCCGCATGCTCTCCATCGGTCGCACCAGCCTCAGGCCCCGCAGATGGTGAGCGCGCGCCTCGTCGAGGCGGCCGAGTCGCAGCAGGGGCAGCAGCGAGGAGGCGAGGACGCCGTGCGGCTCGTGGGCGCAGGAGAACTCGCCGTCCAGCACCGGTCGCCACAGCTCGACCGCCTCCGCGTCCCGGCCGCACTCGGCCTGCCACAGGCCCTGGTCGTGCAGTTCGCAGGCGTGGCAGTCGGCCATGCTGTCCCGGTCGGCGGCCAGCCACGCCGCGTACGCACGCTCCGCCCGCGCGAGGTCCCCGATGTGCCGGGCGACACTGAACTCGGCGCTGCGCACGGCACGTTCGGAGTGGCCGGCGAGCCGGTATCGGTGCTCCATCTCGCCGAGCCACTTCTCGATCGCGGCCAGCGGGATGTGCGGCTGCCCCAGCATGCCCGCCGACATCCACTTGAAGACCCAGTGCAGCGAGTGGGTCTCGTACTCGTCGAAGTCCTCGGGGTGGTCGTCCCACATGCGCAGCAGCCGCGCGAACGGGACGAACATCTTGTCCTTCTCGGAGCTGTAGTTGTAGACCTTCAGCTGGTGTCCGAGCGCCTCGATCACGGCGAGCGGGATGTTCAGCCGCTCGGCCTCGGCGAGCAGCAGCTCCGCGCGCGCGTTGCGGGCCGGGCCCTCCGGCCGCTCGCCGTTGGCGGCCAACTCGCGGCGCAGCGAGTCGAAGTCGGTGATCTCACTCATCGGTGGCCGTCCCCCGTCGCGTCGGTGTCGCCGTGCGTGGCCCACTCCAGCAGGCCGATGAACGCCCGGTTCAGCAGCGCCGAGTCCGCCGGCCGCAGCGGACGCTGCGCCATCAGCAGCGCCTGCCCATACAGCGACTCGGTCGCGGTGCCGATGAGTTCCGGGTCGCCGAGCGAACCGATGCGGCGGATCAGCGGGTTGAGGTGGTTGAGCACCAGACGCGCGCGTGGGGCGCCGCCGCGCAGCGAGCCGAGGATGCCCGCCCACAGGTCGTCGGCCTGCTCCTCGGCCTCGGCGCGGGCCTGCTCGTGCCGGGCCGCCCGGTCGTCCAGGTGCAGCGCCGGCACGGACAGCGGGTGGAAGGCGCGCAGCACGACGTCGCAGCCCAGCGGGTCCAGCCGGGCCCGCGCGGCGGCCAGGAACCCCGACAGGGCCAGCTCCTCGGCCGGGTCGACGGAGTCCAGGTGCGCGGTCACGGTGTCCGCGTCCAGCTCGGCGACCACCGTCCCCGGTCGCACCGACGGCAGCGCCTCGACCAGCTCGCTGTCGTAGGTGTAGCCGCCGTTGACGACGCCGACGCCCTGCGCGGAGGCGATCGGCGCGACCTGCCGGTACTCCTCGACCGTCCGCGTGAAGTGCACGACGGGGTGCCGTCGGGCGAACTCCTCCAGGGACAGCCGCCCGTCGGTCGTCTCGAAGGGCAGCCACGGCAGCATCGTGCGCAGCATCTCCGCGTCGTGCCGGGCCAGCGACTTGACACCCAGGAAGTGCACCGACAGGAACGCCTCCAAGCGCTCCGGATCGCCGGCCGCGAGAGAGGTCAGCCAGGACCGTATCCGCTCCCCGAGCGCCTCGCGCACGGCGGCCAGCGTCTCGTCCTCGTACAGCGACTCCCGCGAGGCGGTGGGCCGCAGACTGTCCGTGTCGAGCACGCAGCGCACGAAGAACGCCCAGTCGGGCAGGAGCTGTTCGGCCCGCTCGGTCAGCAGCATGCCCTTCAGGTGCACGCGGTGACCCGCCCGCTGCGCCGGGCTGACCGCCGACGGCAGCACGTAGGCCACCCCGCGGATCCCGGCCAGCGGCACGTCCAGGCCGATGGCGTCCAGCGGGGTGAACCCGAACACCTCGTGGCAGTGCCGGGCCAGGGCGACCCGGCGGGCCGCGGGGGAGGGGTACGCCCGGTCCCAGGGCGCCGGCAGGTCGGTGACCGCCTCCTCGCCCACCCGGACGTCGTAGGGCAGCAGCGACCCGAAGTCCCGTGCCAGCGCGAGCACACGCTGCTCGGTGAGCCACTCGCCCGCCCCGGCCCGGGCCTGGAGGTGCACGGTGGTGCCGGGTTCCGGGCGGGCGGAGTCCGGCAGGGTCCGCACGGTGTACGAGCCGTCGTCGCGCGCCGTCCACTCCACGGGAGGCGCCTCGGGCGTCCGGGCGCTGCGGCTGACCACCCGGATCCGTTCGGCCACCACGAAGCAGGCCAGCAGGCCGATGCCGAACTGGCCGAGGAAGTCCGAGCGCGTCTCCCGCAGGCCCTCGGCCCGCTTGGAGCTGCGGCCGATGGTGGCCAGCAGTTCGTGCACGTCGGACTCGGTGAGGCCGACGCCGGTGTCCTCCACCCGGAGGGTGTCGCCGTCCGCGAACAGCCGTACGCGCGCCGGGGCGCCGGGCTCCTCCGCGCGCCGGGCGGTGATGGCGTCCACGGCGTTCTGGAGCAGTTCGCGCAGGTAGACCTTGGGGCTGGAGTACAGGTGGTGCGAGAGCAGGTCCACCAGCCCCCGCAGATCGACCTGGAACATATGGGCCGGGCGGGGCTCGCCGGACTGTGATGAGTGGGATGCCTGTGCTGACTGTGAGGTCTGGAAGTCCATCGTCGCAGCGCCGGTGGGGGGATCTCAGGTCGGCGCGGGGTAGGGCGGCACCTGTGAGGCGGCAGCCGCGGGGATGGCCGGAGCGCGTCATCCTAGGCCCTGCACGGACCGGCTGACCAGGGGTTTCCCCGGAGGTTTACGGCATTGTCGGTGCCGTGGTGTGCAATGGATCTCGTGCCCGCACTGCAAGAACCACTGAAACAGCCACTGAAGTCAGTGCTCGGCCCCGCCACCGCGAAGGTGATGGCCGAGCACCTCGGCCTGCACACCGTCGGCGACCTCCTGCACCACTACCCACGCCGGTACGAGGAGCGAGGCCAGCTCACCCACCTCGCCGACCTGCCCATGGACGAGCACGTCACGGTGGTCGCCCAGGTCGCCGACGCCCGCCTGCACACCTTCGCCTCCTCCCGCGCGCCCCGCGGCAAGGGCCAGCGCCTGGAGGTGACGATCACGGACGGCAGCGGCCGGCTCCAACTGGTCTTCTTCGGCAACGGCGTGCACAAGCCCCACAAGGAACTCCTGCCGGGCACGCGCGCGATGTTCGCGGGCAAGGTCTCGGTCTTCAACCGCCGACTGCAACTTGCCCACCCGGCGTACGAGTTGCTGAACGGAGAGGACGGGGAGGCGGTCGAGAGCTGGGCCGGCGCGCTCATCCCGCTGTACCCGGCCACCGCCAAGCTGGAGTCCTGGAAGATCGGCAAGGCGGTCCAGACCGTCCTGCCCAGCGCCCAGGAGGCGCTCGACCCGCTGCCCGAGTCGCTGCGCGCGGGCCGCGGCCTGGTCACCCTCCCCGAGGCCCTGCTCAAGGTCCACCGCCCGCACACCAAGGCGGACATCGCCGACGCCCACGCCCGGCTGAAGTGGGACGAGGCCTTCGTCCTCCAGGTCGCCCTCGCCCGCCGACGCCACGCGGACACCCAGCTCCCCGCCGTCGCCCGCGTACCCGGCCCGGACGGTCTCCTCGCGGCCTTCGACGACCGCCTCCCCTTCACCCTCACCGACGGCCAGCGAAAGGTCTCCCGCGAGATCTTCGCCGACCTGGCCACCGAGCACCCGATGCACCGTCTGCTCCAGGGAGAGGTCGGCAGCGGCAAGACGCTCGTCGCCCTGCGCGCCATGCTCGCCGTCGTCGACGCGGGCGGGCAGGCCGCGATGCTCGCGCCCACCGAGGTGCTGGCCCAGCAGCACCACCGGTCGGTCACCGAGATGATGGGAGAGCTGGCCGAGGGAGGCTTGCTGGGCGGCGCCGAGCACGCCACCAAGGTGGTGCTGCTCACCGGGTCCATGGGCGCCGCGGCCCGCCGGCAGGCCCTGCTCGACCTGGCCACCGGCGAGGCGGGCATCGTCATCGGCACGCACGCGCTGATCGAGGACAAGGTCCTGTTCGACGACCTGGGACTAGTCGTGGTGGACGAGCAGCACCGGTTCGGCGTCGAACAGCGCGACGCCCTGCGCGGAAAGGGCAAGCAGCCCCCGCACCTGCTGGTCATGACCGCCACTCCCATTCCGCGCACGGTCGCGATGACGGTCTTCGGCGACCTGGAGACCTCCGTCCTCGACCAGCTCCCGGCGGGGCGCTCGCCCATCGCCAGCCACGTCGTCCCGGCCGCCGACAAACCGCACTTCCTGGCCCGGGCCTGGGAGCGGGTGCGCGAGGAGGTGGCGAAGGGCCACCAGGCGTACGTGGTCTGCCCGCGCATCGGGGACGAGGAGGACGATCCGAAGAAGGCCGCCGCGAAGAAGTCCGCCGAGGACGAGGCGGAGAAGCGCCCGCCGCTCGCCGTGGTGGACATCGCCGACCAGCTCGGCAGGGGCCCGCTGCACGGCCTGGGGGTCGAGGTGCTGCACGGCCGTATGCAGCCCGACGACAAGGACGCGGTCATGCGCCGCTTCGCCGCCGGCGAGACCGACGTCCTGGTCGCCACCACGGTCATCGAGGTCGGTGTGAACGTACCGAACGCCACGGTGATGGTGATCATGGACGCCGACCGCTTCGGCGTCTCCCAGCTGCACCAGCTGCGCGGCCGCGTCGGCCGCGGCTCGGCGCCCGGCCTGTGCCTGCTGGTCACCGAGATGCCGGAGGCGAGCGCCGCCCGGCAGCGGCTGAACGCGGTGGCCTCCACCCTCGACGGCTTCGAGCTCTCCCGCATCGACCTCGAACAGCGCCGCGAGGGCGACGTCCTAGGCCAGGCCCAGTCCGGTGCCCGCTCCAGCCTGCGGGTGCTCGCCGTCATCGAGGACGAGGAGATCATCGCCGAGGCGCGCGAGGAGGCCGCCGCGGTGGTGGCCGCCGACCCCGAGCTGGAGCGCCTGCCCGGGCTGCGCACGGCGCTGGACGCGTTGCTGGACGAGGAGCGGGAGCAATACCTGGAGAAGGGCTGACAGACTGGGACCGGCCCGCACCCGAGCCGCCCCCCACGGCCGCCACGACCAGGCCGTCCCCGACAAGCAAGGACCAGACATGACCCGCGTGATCGCCGGCCGGGCCGGCGGACGCCGTCTCGCCGTACCGCCGGGCAACGGAACCCGCCCCACCTCGGACCGGGCGCGCGAAGGCCTGTTCTCCACCTGGCAGTCGCTGCTCGGCGGCCCGCTGGACGGCGAGCGCGTCCTGGACCTGTACGCCGGCTCGGGCGCCGTCGGCCTGGAGGCGCTGTCGCGGGGCGCCGGGCACACCCTGCTCGTGGAGGCCGACCAGCGAGCGGTCCGCACCGTCCGGGAGAACGTGAAGGCGCTCGGCCTCCCCGGCGCCGACGTACGTGCGGGCAAAGCGGAACAGATCGTCCACACGTCGCCCCCGGCGAAGCCGTACGACCTCGTCTTCCTCGACCCGCCGTACGCGGTCTCCGACGACGATCTTCGCGAGATCCTGCTCACACTCCGCACTCAGGGGTGGCTCGCGGCCGACGCCCTCGTCACCGTGGAGCGCAGCACCAGGGGCGGGGAGTTCACGTGGCCGCCGGGATTCGAAGCGATCCGGGCCCGTCGTTACGGCGAAGGGACGTTTTGGTACGGTCGCGCCGCCTCTACGTGCGAAGACGCACGATGACCGAACCGGAGAGCGAGGGATTTCAAGTGCGCCGCGCCGTCTGCCCCGGGTCGTTCGACCCCATCACCAACGGACACCTGGACATCATCGCCCGCGCCTCCCGTCTCTACGACGAGGTCTACGTCGCGGTGATGATCAACCAGTCGAAGAAGGGCCTGTTCGAGATCGACGAGCGGATCGACCTCATCCGGCAGGTCACCGCCGAGTACGGCAACGTCCGCGTCGAGGCCTTCCACGGCCTCCTCGTCGACTTCTGCAAGCAGCGCGACATCCCGGCCATCGTCAAGGGTCTGCGCGCCGTCAGCGACTTCGACTACGAACTGCAGATGGCCCAGATGAACAACGGCCTCTCCGGGGTCGAGACGCTGTTCGTGCCCACCAACCCCACCTACAGCTTCCTGTCGTCCTCCCTGGTCAAGGAGGTCGCGGCCTGGGGCGGCGACGTCTCCCACCTGGTGCCGCCGCAGGTCCTCGAAGCCCTCGCCGGGCGGCTGAAGAAGGACTGAGGCGGGTGACGGCCCGTCACCCGGTGTCCGGCGATCACCTCATGGACGTACAGTCGTCCCGTCCGTCTCCGACACATCGGTAGTCCAACACACCTGTAGAGAGTGGCGAGCACACGGTGGACGTGCAGAAGAAGCTCGACGAGATCGTGTCCACGGTCTCCAGCGCCCGGTCCATGCCCATGTCGGCGTCGTGCGTGGTCAACCGCGCCGACCTGCTCGCACTGCTCGACGAGGTGCGCCAGGCCCTGCCCGGCTCCCTCGCCCAGGCCCAGGAGCTGATCGGCGACCGCGACCAGATGGTGCAGGAGGCCCGGCGCGAGGCCGAGCGGATCATCGAGACGGCGCACGCCGAGCGCGGCTCGCTGATCTCCGGCACCGAGGTCGCCCGCCGCTCCCAGACCGAGGCCGACCGGATCCTCGGCGAGGCCCGGCAGGAGGCCGAGGAGGTCCGCGCCGAGGCCGACGAATACGTCGACTCCAAGCTCGCCAACTTCGAGGTCGTCCTCACCAAGACCCTCGGCTCGGTCGGCCGCGGCCGCGAGAAGCTGCTCGGCACCGGCCCCGGCCTCGACGAGGACGGCTACGAGGACGAGGACGCCCCCGAGCGCAGCCACGACCCCGAGACGCTGCGCCGCAACGCCGACGCGTACGTCGACGCCAAGCTCGGCGCCTTCGAGGCGGTCCTCGCCAAGACCCTGGAGGCCGTCGGCCGCGGCCGCCAGAAGCTGCACGGCCGCATCGCCACCGACGACCTCGGCGCCCTCGCCGACGACACCACCACCGTCCAGCACTCGAGCGACGCCGACTACCTCGCCGACCTCGCGGCCCTGGCCGACGCCCCGGCCGCCGTGCCGGCCCCGGCGGCCCCGCCCGCCGAGCAGCCCGCCCCGCCGCAGTACGAGCCGCAGCCGGCCTACGGCTACCAGCAGCCCGGGCAGGCCGATCCGTACGGCGGCTACCAGCAGGGCTACGGCCGGCAGGACCAGTACGGCTACCAGCAGCCCGACCCGTACGCCACCGCCGACGCCACCGGATACGCCCAGGCGCAGGGCGCCTCCTTCCAGGCCTACGACGCCCAGCCGGGCGCCTACGACCCGAACCAGGCCCAGCAGGACCCTCAGGACCACCACGGCTACGCACAGCCGCAGGCCCACGCCCTCGACGAGACCAGCCTCTTCGACACCGGCATGATCAGCGCCGAGCAGCTGCGCGCCTACGAACAGGGCCGAGGGCTGTAGGCAGGCCGCCGATTGGGCCGAGAGCCAAAGGTCAAGTATCCTGGCCCTTCGGTCGCGCATACGTCCGCGATCCGCGCTGCCCGGAACATCACCGGGAAAGCGTCCCCCCGAGTTTGGAAACCGAAAGCAGGAATGGCTCAGAACGCCCGCCTCGACCACCGCGACCCTCTCGTGTTCGACACGCACGAGCTGGGGCGGCGGCCCGGCGCGCTGCAGCGCCTGACCCGCACGGTCCCCGCCCCCAAGGACCTCGGTCTCCAGGGCGTCGTCGGAGTGCCGGAAGGCGCCCCGGTGGAGCTCGAACTCCGGCTCGAGTCGGTCATGGAAGGGGTGCTCGTCACAGGCACCGCCCGTGCACAGGCCGAGGGGGAGTGCGTAAGGTGTCTGGAGCCGCTCGAGCTCGATCTCGAAGCGGACTTCCAGGAGCTGTTCTCGTACCCTGACGCCGACGAGCGGGGCCGCGTGTCCGCGGAGCCCGACGCCGACGCCGAGGACGACGAGGACAGGCTCTTCCTCGAGGACGGACTCTTCGGCCTCGAACCTCTGCTGCGCGATGCGGTGGTGCTCGCACTGCCGATGCAGCCGGTGTGCCAGGAAGACTGCCCTGGGCTGTGCTCCGAGTGCGGTGCGCGGCTCCTGGACGACCCGGACCACCACCATGACGCCGTCGACATCCGTTGGGCGGCTTTGCAGGGACTCGCCGACACCATGAAGGACGGCGAGAAGGACGAGATGAGCGGCGGCGCGCCTCGATCGGCACGCCCCGACGAGAAGCAGGAGAAGTAGCCGTGGCTGTTCCGAAGCGGAAGATGTCGCGCAGCAACACGCGCCACCGCCGGTCGCAGTGGAAGGCTGCGGTCCCCACCCTGGTTGCGTGCGAGCGCTGCCACGAGCCCAAGCAGCAGCACATCGCGTGCCCGTCGTGCGGCACCTACAACAAGCGCCAGGTCCTCGAGGTCTGAGCGGCTGGTGAGAGGCACTGTGTCCACTGCCAAGAAGGCGGAAGGCGCCGAAGCGGGCAACCACCGCCGCCGCGGAGCCGCTCCGTCGGACAACACGGCCTCGTCCCACACGCTTCTGGAAGGGCGGCTCGGCTACAAGCTCGAGTCCGCCCTTCTGGTGCGCGCGCTGACCCACCGTTCCTACGCGTACGAGAACGGCGGTCTGCCGACGAACGAGCGGCTGGAGTTCCTCGGTGACTCCGTCCTCGGCCTGGTCGTCACGGACACGCTGTACCGCACCCACCCCGACCTGCCCGAAGGCCAACTGGCCAAGCTGCGGGCCGCGGTGGTCAACTCGCGTGCGCTGGCGGAGGTCGGGCGCGGCCTCGACCTGGGCGCCTTCATCCGGCTCGGCCGCGGTGAAGAGGGCACGGGCGGCCGGGACAAGGCGTCCATCCTCGCCGACACCCTGGAAGCGGTGATCGGCGCGGTCTACCTCGACCAGGGCCTCGACGCGGCCTCCGAACTGGTGCACCGCCTGTTCGACCCGCTGATCGAGAAGTCCTCCAACCTCGGAGCCGGCCTGGACTGGAAGACCAGCCTCCAGGAGCTCACCGCGACCGAGGGGCTCGGCGTGCCCGAGTACCTGGTCACGGAGACCGGCCCCGACCATGAGAAGACCTTCACTGCTGCCGCTCGCGTCGGAGGCGTCTCGTACGGCACCGGCACCGGCCGCAGCAAGAAGGAGGCGGAACAGCAGGCCGCGGAGTCCGCGTGGCGGGCCATCCGGGCCGCGGCGGACGAGCGCGCCAAGACGGTGGGATCCACCGACGGCGCCGGTGACGCGCCGGCCCCCGCCTGAGAACCGGAAAACCGAGCGCGGCCGTCCGGCGGTACTCCGCCCGCGGGCCGCGTCCAGCAGAACGCGACCGAGCGCCCGTCCCCGCCCCGGGGCGGGCGCTCGGCCCGTGACGCGGCCACATCGGCCGCGACGTGTGAACGGGGGAGTCATGCCCGAGCTGCCCGAGGTCGAGGTCGTACGACGCGGACTGGAACGGTGGGTCGCGCACCGCAGCGTCGCCGACGTCGAGGTGCTGCACCCGCGTGCCGTACGCCGCCACCCGGCCGGCGCCGAGGACTTCGCGCACCGCGTCCGGGGTCACCGGCTCGGCCTGCCCGGCCGCCGCGGCAAGTACCTGTGGCTCCCCCTGGAGGACAGCGGCCAGGCGGTCCTGGCCCACCTGGGCATGAGCGGCCAGCTACTGGTCCAGCCCGTCGGCGCGCCCACCGAGAAGCACCTGCGCATCCGCGTCCGCTTCGCCGACACGTTGACGTCAGCCGATCGCGCGGCTGGGGCCACCGAACTCCGCTTCGTCGACCAGCGCACCTTCGGCGGCCTGTCGCTGCACGACACCACCCCCGACGGGCTGCCCGACGTCATCGCGCACATCGCCCGCGACCCCCTAGACCCGCTGTTCGACGACGAGGCCTTCCACCAGGCCCTGCGCCGCAAGCGGACCACCATCAAACGGGCCCTGCTCGACCAGTCCCTGATCAGCGGTGTCGGCAACATCTACGCGGACGAGGCCCTGTGGCGCTCCCGCGTCCACTACGAACGGCCCACCGCGACCTTCACCCGCCCCGGCACGGCCGAACTGCTCACCCACGTCCGGGAGGTGATGAACGAGGCCCTCGCCGTCGGCGGCACCAGCTTCGACAGCCTCTACGTCAACGTCAACGGGGAGTCCGGCTACTTCGACCGCTCCCTGGACGCCTACGGCCGCGAGGGCCTGCCCTGCCGCCGCTGCGCCACCCCGCTGCGCCGCCGCCCGTGGATGAACCGCTCCAGCTACTACTGCCCGAAGTGTCAGCGGGCGCCGCGCGCGGTGTCGTAACGCTCGCGTGCCGCCAGGACGTCGTCCATGCGCCCCTCCACGCAGTGGATGAGGGCCAGCAGGCGTTCGGCGACCTCGCGGCCCAGCGCCGTGAGCTCGTAGTCCACCCGCGGCGGATTGGTCGGCCGGGCCTCCCGGTGCACCAGGCCGTCCCGCTCCAGCGCCTGGAGGGTCTGGGACAGCATCTTCTCGCTCACGCCGTCGACCCTGCGGCGCAGCTCGTTGAAGCGCAGCGAGCCCTCGTACAGGGCGCCCAGCGCCAGCCCGCCCCAGCGCCCCGTGACATGCTCGAGCGTCCCGCGCGAGGGACAGGCCCTGGCGAACACGCTGTACGGGAGGTCCTGGGGCTGCGGGGTGCTCATACCCTCCAGCGTACTGGCGCACAGCGCTGACCATCAGACGGCGCTAACCACGAGTCAGTGCCCCCCGACCGTTCGGAGACCCGAGTCGGAGCCCCGATTCGCGGTCAGGGCACAGGCCGAGGGTGTGGATGTCCCACGCCTTGCAGACTCCGGGTGGCCCCGGCCTGGACCGCCGCTGCCTGGACCGCCGCCTCTACGAGCTGGGACGGCCCGACCGGCCGAGCACGGAGACGGAGCGCCTGCAGCCGCAACCCGCACGCGTGGACATGTGGCCCATGGACGGCCGGCATGAGTGTCCGCGATCGAAGCGTCCCCGACCCGTCACTTCCCCGGCTCCCCCAGGTCAGTACCCGAAGTCCTGCGTCCACCACGGACCGCCGGAGCCGAAGTGCACGCCGACGCCCAGGGTCTTGAAGTCGCAGTTCAGTATGTTGGCGCGGTGGCCCGGGCTGTTCATCCAGGCGTCCATCACCGCCGCCGCGTCGGCCTGCCCGCGGGCTATGTTCTCGCCGCCGAGGCTGGTGATGCCGAGCTTCGCCGCCCGGTCCCACGGCGAGGCGCCGCTGGGGTCGGTGTGGTCGAAGAAGTTCTCGGCGGCCATGGCCTCGCTGAAGTCCTGGGCGAGGCCGGCAAGCGCGCTGCTCGCCGTCAGCGCGCTGCACCCCACCTTCGCCCGCTCCTCGTTGACGAGCCTGAGCACCTCGGCCTCGACGGCCGCCTGCGTGGGGGCGGCGGTCGGGGCCTCGGTCTTCGCCGGGGCGGCCTGGGAGGCGGTCTCGGCCGGCGCGGTCTCCGGCTTCTCCGGGGCGGTGGTCGGCTTCGCCTCCGGTGCCTCGGTGGGCGTGGCCGACGCCTCCGCGTCCGGCTTCGAGGCCGGAGCCGACTCGGAGGCGGACCGCTGCGACGGCACGGGCCGGTCCGCGCCGCGGCTCGTCGTGGAGCCGCCGGCCTGGCCGCCCGCGTCGGCGCTGCCGGAGGTACCGCCCAGCGGGGCCTCGCTGTTCGTCGGCGAGCCCGCGGCCTGCACCTTGTCGGCGCCGCCGCCCGGGCCGCCCAGCTTGTAGTTCTCCAGACCGGGCACCGCGCCGGTGGCGACCGCGACGGTGCCGAGGGCGACCGCGGCGGAGACCCCGAGCAGCCCCGTGCGGACCGGCGTCGCGGCCTTCTTCTTCCGGCGGTGCCCCCGCTCCCGCGGCCCGTCCGCCGGGCTGAAGCCGTCCGCCGGGAAGATCACGGTGGTGCTTGCGTGGGCGGAGCCGTCGTCCGTGTCGAAGAGGTACTCCGGAGCAGGAGCCGTGGTGGGGGCGTCGCTGTACAGGTCCGGGTTCAGATAGGGCGCGATGCCCAGGCGGCCGTCGTCGCCCTGCGGGCGGCTGTCCCACGGATCGCGGTCGGGCTCGTACTCGTACGAGCCGTGCGTCCGACTGTCCCCCGTGGCGCGGCCCGTGGCGGCGCGGCCGGCGTCCCAGCGTCGGTGGCGTCCCATGTGCTGGCCTTCCTCGTCTCTCTCGGTCGACGCGCGCCCTGAGCCGACGCGGTCAACCCAACTCACACGATCGAGTGAGTTTCAGATGAGATTCATTGGATCGGGACGGTACCGCATGGCGCCAGGGGCGGAGGTGCCGCGAGAGACATTGGCCGGTTAGGTTGCACCCATGAGCGAGGATGTTCGACTGGTCGCCTGGGTCCGCGGACACGTCCAGGGAGTGGGTTTCCGCTGGTTCACGCGGGCCAGGGCGCTGGAGATCGGTGACCTGAGCGGTTTCGCCCTCAACCTGGGGGACGGGCGCGTGCAGGTGGTCGCCGAGGGCGCCCGCGAGGGGTGCCAGAAGCTCCTGGACTGGTTGCAGGGCGGCGACACGCCCGGACGCGTCGACGGTGTCACCGAGATATGGGACACACCTCGCGGCGGCTACGACGGGTTCGCGATCCGCTGACCGTGTGGCGCGGTGGGGCCCCGACGGCGGCGGCGGCATCTGCCACCGGCACCTGCCCGGAGGGAAAAGGAGCAGGTGGTTGCCAAGAAACGCGCGGCATGGCAGGCTCCGCACAGCAGGATGATCCGCACGCCCCGAAGGGCCCGCAGGAGTCGCAGCGCCACCTGGTTTCCGGTCGCGCGCCCCCGGGACACCCATGGATACGGGGCGTGATCGTGTTGACCGTCAAACTTTTTGGTGAGACGCTGAAAGCCCGCGCACCTCAGCTGTTTGGCATGGATGAACGGCACCACAACTCAGGCAGTGCCAAGCACCACGGGTGCAAATCCCTCACGACCCACACCGCTTCGGTCGGTCACTCAGTGTGGAGGACCATCCATCATGGCAAAGGCGCTTCTCGGTTACGTCGGCGGCTCCGACCCTCGACTCCTCGCCGAGATGCGACGGCTCCAGCAGCGCGTCCAGGACCTGGAATCCGAGCTTGTGCGGATCCAGGCGGAGAACGACGCCCTGACGGCTGCCGCTTCTCACGACAGGATCATGGAGCGCGTCGACGCACACCAGGCGGAGCCTGCGCTCACCTGATCACTGCATCACACAACGACACAGGGGTTGGGCTGTCGTCAACCGCTCAGTTGTCAGAGTTGCAAGGGACGCTTCGGCGTCCCTTCGTTCTTTCCCCCCGCCCTTCTTGCCCCGCCTTCGTTGCCCCCGCGCATCCTTTCACCGTCTTTGACATTTGGTCTGCCCTGCATATTCAGAGACGAAACCGCGCGGTTGCGGGGGTTGGTGAAGTGGGGTAGTGGCTGCCGGTAAAGTCCGGCTGCGTGCACCTCAAGGCCCTGACCCTCCGCGGGTTCAAGTCGTTCGCCTCGGCGACCACGCTCCGGTTCGAACCGGGGATCACGTGCGTCGTCGGTCCGAACGGCTCGGGCAAGTCCAACGTCGTGGACGCGCTCAGCTGGGTCATGGGTGAGCAGGGGGCCAAGTCGCTGCGCGGCGGCAAGATGGAGGACGTCATCTTCGCCGGCACCACCGGGCGCCCGCCGCTCGGCCGCGCCGAGGTGTCCCTGACCATCGACAACTCCGACGGGGCCCTGCCCATCGAGTACGCCGAGGTCACCATCACGCGGATCATGTTCCGCAACGGCGGCAGCGAGTACCAGATCAACGGCGACACCTGCCGGCTGCTCGACATCCAGGAACTGCTGTCCGACTCCGGCATCGGCCGCGAGATGCACGTCATCGTCGGCCAGGGCCAGCTCGACTCCGTCCTGCACGCCGACCCCATGGGCCGCCGCGCCTTCATCGAGGAGGCCGCGGGCGTCCTCAAGCACCGCAAGCGCAAGGAGAAGGCGCTCAGGAAGCTGGACGCCATGCGGGCCAACCTCGCGCGCGTGCAGGACCTCACCGACGAACTGCGCCGCCAGCTCAAGCCGCTCGGCCGGCAGGCGGCGGTCGCGCGCAGGGCCGCGGTCATCCAGGCCGACCTGAGGGACGCGCGCCTGCGGCTCCTGGCCGACGACCTCGTCGGCCTGCGCGAGGCGCTGAGGACCGAGGTCGCCGACGAGGCGGCCCTGAAGGAACGCAAGGAAGCCGCCGAGCAGGAGCTGAAGAAGGCGCTCCAGCGCGAGGCGCTCCTCGAGGACGAGGTGCGCAGGCTCGTCCCGCGCCTCCAGCGCGCCCAGCAGACCTGGTACGAACTGTCCCAGCTCGCCGAGCGCGTACGCGGCACGATCTCGCTCGCCGACGCGCGCGTGCACAGCGCCACCTCCGCGCCGCCCGAGGAGCGGCGCGGCCGCGATCCCGAGGAACTGGAACGCGAGGCCGAGCGCGTCCGCGAGCAGGAGGCGGGGCTCGAGGCGGCCCTGGAGGAGGCCCAGCACGCCCTGGACGACACCGTCGCCCACCGCGCCGAGCTGGAACGGGAACTGGCCGTCGAGGAGCGGCGCCTGAAGGACGCGGCCCGCGCCATCGCCGACCGCCGCGAGGGCCTGGCCCGGCTCGGCGGCCAGGTGAACGCGGCCCGTTCGCGCGCCGCCTCCGCCCAGGCCGAGATCGAGCGGCTGGCCGCCGCCAGGGACGAGGCCCAGGAACGTGCCGTCCACGCCCAGGAGGAGTACGAGGCGCTCAAGGCCGAGGTCGACGGACTCGACGCGGGCGACGAGGAACTGGCCGGGCGGCACGAGGCGGCGAGGACGGCGCTGGCCGAGGCGGAGGCCGTCCTCACCGCGGCCCGCGAGGCGGTCACCGCGGCCGAACGCAAGCGGGCGGCGACCCAGGCCCGGCACGACGCCCTCGCCCTGGGCCTGCGCCGCAAGGACGGTACGGGCGTCCTGCTCGGCGCCAAGGGCCGCCTCACCGGCCTGCTGGGCCCCGCCGCCGAACTCCTGACGGTCACCCCCGGCTACGAGACCCCCCTGGCCACCGCCTTCGGCGCCGCCGCCGACGCCTTGGCCGTGACCACCCCCACCGCGGCGGCCGACGCCCTGCGCCTGCTGCGCAAACAGGACGCGGGCCGGGCCGCGCTGCTCCTCGCCGGCCCCTCACCGGAGACCACCGAGGCCCCGCCCGGCCCGGCACCGGACCACCCCTTCGCGGCCGAGTTCGTACGCGGTCCCGCCGGGCTGATGCCCGCCGTGCGGTGGCTGCTGCGGGGAATCGTCGTGGTGGGGACGCTGGAGGACGCGGAGGACCTGGTTCTCGCCCGGCCGGAGCTGACCGCGGTGACCGCCGAGGGCGATCTGCTCGGGGCGTACTTCGCCCAGGGCGGCTCCGCGGGTGCGCCCAGCCTGCTGGAGGTACAGGCCTTCGTGGACGAGGCCGCCGCCGAGCTGGAGCGGCTCGCCGTGCGGTGCGAGGAGCTGACCGAGGACCAGCAGCGGGCCGCCGAGCGGCGCGGCCGGTGCGCGGCGCTGGTCGAGGAACTGGGGGAGCGGCGGCGGACCGCCGACCGGGAGAAGTCGGCCGTCGCCCAGCAACTGGGCCGGCTCGCCGGACAGGCACGCGGCGCCGCCGGGGAGGCCGAGCGCTCGGCCTCCGCCGCCGCCCGCGCTCAGGAGGCCCTCGACAACGCCCTCCAGGAAGTGGGCGAGCTGGCCGAGCGGCTCGCCGTGGCCGAGGAGATGCCGATCGAGGAGGAGCCCGACACCTCCGCACGCGACCGGCTCGCAGCCGACGGTGCCAACGCCCGCCAGACCGAGATGGAGGCCCGCCTCCAGGTCCGTACGCACGAGGAACGGGTCAAGGGGCTGGCCGGCAGGGCCGACTCGCTGGACCGGGCCGCCCGCGCCGAACGCGAGGCACGCGCGCGTGCCGAGCAGCGGCGCGCCCGGCTGCGCCACGAGGCGGAGGTGGCCTCGGCCGTCGCCGCCGGCGCCCGGCAGCTGCTCGCCCACGTCGAGGTCTCCGTGGCCCGCGCCGAACAGGAGCGGTCCGCCGCCGAGGCCGCCAAGGCCCGTCGCGAGCAGGAACTGACCGCCGCCCGCACCGAGGGCCGGGAGCTCAAGGCCGAACTCGACAAGCTGACCGACTCGGTCCACCGGGGCGAGGTGCTCGGCGCCGAGAAGCGGCTGCGCATCGAGCAGCTGGAGACCAGGGCCCTGGAGGAACTCGGGGTCGAACCGGCGGGCCTGATGGAGGAGTACGGGCCGCACCAGCCGGTACCGCCCTCGCCCCCCGCCGAGGGCGAGCAGCTCCCGGAGGACCCCCAGCACCCCCGCAACCGGCCCCGGCCCTACGCACGGGCCGAGCAGGAGAAGCGGCTGAAGGCCGCCGAGCGCGCCTACCAGCAGCTCGGCAAGGTCAACCCGCTCGCCCTGGAGGAGTTCGCGGCGCTGGAGGAACGCCACCAGTTCCTCAGCGAGCAGCTCGAGGACCTCAAGAAGACCCGCGCCGACCTGTTCCAGGTCGTCAAGGAGGTCGACGAGCGCGTCGAGCAGGTCTTCACCGAGGCCTACCGGGACACCGCCCGCGAGTTCGAGGGCGTCTTCGGCAGGCTCTTCCCGGGCGGCGACGGCCGGCTCGTACTGACCGACCCCGACAACATGCTCACCACGGGCGTGGACGTCGAGGCGCGCCCGCCGGGCAAGAAGGTCAAGCGGCTGTCCCTGCTCTCCGGCGGCGAGCGGTCGCTGACCGCCGTGGCGCTGCTCGTCTCCATCTTCAAGGCCCGTCCGAGCCCCTTCTACGTCATGGACGAGGTCGAGGCGGCCCTCGACGACACCAACCTCCAGCGGCTGATCCGGATCATGCAGGAACTCCAGGAGGCCTCGCAGCTCATCGTGATCACGCACCAGAAGCGCACGATGGAGGTCGCCGACGCGCTCTACGGCGTCTCCATGCAGGGCGACGGCGTGTCGAAGGTCATCAGCCAGCGCCTGCGGTAACGGCCCGCCGCGTGAGCGGCGGCGGGGGAAGCCGGCGCCCGCGGCGGCTACCCGGCGCGCGTGCGGTGGCGGGCGGGTCCGCGTGCGCTCGCCACTTCGGGGTAGTCGGATCATGCCTGACCCCCACCCCGGCAGCGCGTGCCGGTGTGCCCGAGGAGTACATGTGACCACCACGCAGGCCCCAGGCCCAGGAGCCCGGACAGCCCACCCCGAACATCTCGGGCACGTCATCTTCATCGCCGCGGCCGCCGCCATGGGCGGCTTCCTGTTCGGGTACGACAGCTCCGTCATCAACGGCGCCGTCGAAGCCATCCGGAGCCGCTACGGCATCGGATCCGCGGAACTGGCCCAGGTCATCGCCATCGCCCTGATCGGCTGCGCGATCGGCGCCGCCACCGCGGGCCGTATCGCCGACCGCATCGGCCGCATCCGCTGCATGCAGATCGCCGCGACCCTGTTCACCATCAGCGCCGTCGGCTCCGCCCTGCCGTTCGCCCTCTGGGACCTCGCCTTCTGGCGGATCGTCGGCGGTTTCGCCATCGGCATGGCCTCGGTCATCGGTCCCGCCTATATCGCCGAGGTCGCCCCGCCCGCCTACCGCGGCCGCCTCGGCTCCTTCCAGCAGGCCGCGATCGTCGTCGGCATCGCCGTCTCCCAGCTCGTCAACTGGGGACTGCTCAACGCCGCCGGCGGCAACCAGCGCGGCCGGCTGCTGGGCCTGGAGGCCTGGCAGGTCATGCTCGGCGTGATGGTCGTCCCGGCCGCCCTGTACGGACTGCTGTCCTTCGCCATCCCCGAGTCCCCGCGCTTCCTGCTCTCCGTGGGCCGCCGCGAGAGGGCACGCCGGATCCTCGCCGAGATCGAGGGCGACCACATCGACCTCGACGCCCGCGTGGCCGAGATCGAGAACGCCATGAAGCGCGAGCACAGGTCCAGCTTCAAGGACCTGCTCGGCGGCAGCTTCCTCTTCAAGCGGATCGTCTGGATCGGCATCGGCCTGTCCGCCTTCCAGCAGTTCGTCGGCATCAACGTCGCGTTCTACTACTCCGCGACGCTGTGGCAGTCGGTCGGCGTCAACCCGACGGAGTCGTTCCTCTACTCGTTCACGACGTCGATCATCAACATCGTCGGCACCGTGATCGCGATGATCTTCGTGGACCGCATCGGCCGCAGGCCGCTCGCGCTCATCGGCTCGTCCGGCATGGTCGCCGGTCTCGCCCTGGAGGCCTGGGCGTTCTCGTACCCCCTGGCCGGCGGCAAGCTGCCGGCCACCCAGGGCTGGGTCGCCCTGATCGCGGCCCACGTCTTCGTCCTCTTCTTCGCCCTGTCCTGGGGTGTCGTCGTCTGGGTCCTGCTCGGCGAGATGTTCCCGAACAAGCTCCGCGCCGCCGCCCTGGGCGTGGCCGCCTCCGCGCAGTGGATCGCCAACTGGGCCATCACCGCGAGCTTCCCGTCGCTGGCCGACTGGAACCTCGCCGGGACCTATGTCATCTACGCGGCCTTCGCCGCGCTCTCCATCCCGTTCGTCCTGAAGTTCGTCAACGAGACGAAGGGCAAGGCGCTGGAGGAGATGGGGTGACCGGGCGGCCGCCGGGCCGGTGTTCCGGGGGCACGCGGCCCCGTCGGGACTACCGCTGACCGCGCAGGTGGTCGCGCATACTGGACGCGTTATGGAAACCATCATCCTTGCTGTAGTCATCGCCGTGGTGGTGCTCGGCGCGCTCGGCGGGCTCATCGTCGGCAGCCGGCGGAGGAAGCCGCCGCCCCCGCCGCCGCCCTCGGCGCCCGACATCACCGCCCCTCCGGCCGAGCCACACGTCGGCGAGGAGGCCGAGACGCCGCGGGAGGAGCCGCGGCGGACGATCGAGGAGGTGGACCTCCCCGGCGGCTCGGCTCCCACCGCCGTCGAGGAGCCGCCCGTCGAGGAGCTCCCCGCACCCCCGATCGAGGTGCCCGAGCCCACCGCCGGCCGTCTGGTGCGGCTGCGCGCCCGTCTCTCCCGCTCGCAGAACGCCCTGGGCAAGGGCCTGCTCGTCCTGCTGTCCCGCGAGAACCTCGACGAGGACACGTGGGAGGAGATCGAGGACACGCTGCTGACCGCCGACGTCGGCGTGCAGCCCACCCAGGAACTGGTCGAGCGGCTGCGCGAGCGCGTGCGCGTGCTCGGCACCCGCACCCCCGAGGAGCTGCGCGGACTCCTGCGTCAGGAGCTGCTCACGCTGATCGGGCCCGACATGGACCGCATCGTGAAGACCGAGCCGGCCACCAGCAAGCCGGGCATCGTGATGGTCGTCGGCGTCAACGGCACCGGCAAGACCACGACGACCGGCAAGCTCGCCCGCGTCCTGGTCGCCGACGGCCGCAGCGTCGTGCTGGGCGCCGCCGACACCTTCCGCGCGGCCGCCGCCGACCAGCTCCAGACCTGGGGCGAGCGGGTCGGCGCCTACACCGTGCGCGGACCGGAGGCCGGCGACCCCGCCTCCGTCGCCTTCGACGCGGTGAAGGAGGGCAAGGAGATGGGCGCCGACGTGGTGCTCATCGACACCGCCGGCCGCCTGCACACCAAGACCGGCCTCATGGACGAGCTCGGCAAGGTCAAGCGCGTCGTGGAGAAGCACGCGCCGCTCGACGAGGTGCTGCTCGTGCTCGACGCGACCACCGGACAGAACGGCCTGGTCCAGGCCCGCGTCTTCGCCGAGGTCGTCGACATCACCGGCATCGTGCTCACCAAGCTGGACGGCACGGCCAAGGGCGGCATCGTGGTCGCCGTCCAGCGCGAGCTGGGCGTGCCGGTCAAGCTGGTCGGCCTCGGCGAGGGCCCGGACGACCTGGCCCCCTTCGAACCGGAGGCCTTCGTCGACGCCCTCATCGGCGACTGACCCCCACCCTCCACAGCGCCCGCCCCACCACCGGGGCGGGCGCTTTCGTGTGAGGCCGTCGCGGTGGGGCTGAACCCGCGCCCCGGTCCTCGCTCGCCGACAGGAGGCCGCTCGCCGAAGGAGGTCGCCGCCGTCGCCGTGCCGAGCCCGTCGCGCTACGCCCGGGAGCGGTGGGCCACGTAGGCCAGGGTGCCGAGGAGGAGGCGGGCCTGAGGGGGCTTGGCCGCGTCCAGGGCAGGTGGGCGGAGCCAGCGCACCGGGCCGCGGCCGCCGCGGTCGGAGGGCGGGGCCGTGAGGAACGTACCGGGGCCGAGGCCGCGCAGGTCGAGGGAGCCGGGATCGTCCCAGCCCAGCCGGTAGAGCAGGGCGGGCAGCTCGGCGGCGGCGCCGGGGGCGACGAAGAACTGGGCCCGGCCGTCCGGCGTGGCGGTCACCGGGCCGAGAGGCAGGCCCATCCGCTCCAGCCGGGCCAGGGCTCGGCGCCCGGCCGGCTCTGCGACCTCGATGACATCGAACGCGCGGCCGACGGCCAGCATCACCGCGGCCCCCGGAAGCTCCCGCCACGCCCTGGTCGCCTCGTCGAGCGTGGCCCCGGCCGGGATCCCGGGCGCGAAGTCCAGGGGATGGGCGCCCGGAGCCGGGCAGGCCGTGCGGCCGCAGGAACAGGCCCCGCCGACGGCCCGCGCGCCCCGCACCACGTCCCAGCCCCACAGCCCGGTGTACTCGGCGACCGCCGTGCACTCCGACGAGCGGTACGACCGGCCGCGCCGCCGCGTGCCGGAGCGGATCTCGCGCATACCGCCGATCGTGAAGCCCATGCCCCCTCCAACGGGTCCACCGCCCCGATGGTTACGAGACGAATGTTCATCGTCACCCTCCGTTGCCGCGCCTCCCCGGTGGTGCCGGGTCCGGGCGGCGTGCGGAAGTGCCGCGGGTGGTGCGCCCGGCAGTGCGCGCCCTCGCGTGCACCGCTCCACCCGCCCGCGGCCGGCCTATGTCAAGTGAATCGCTCCTGGGCCGGCGCGGGTTCATACGAAGGGGTGGCGAATGGTGGCGTTTCAGCGATCCCCGTGGCTGAGCGGGTGACCGTAGGATTACTGTGAGTGTGCGAGGCCTGGGGGCACATGCACTCATGGGTATGCCGGAGGCAACTCGGCAGTCGGTTCGAAGGGTGAGAATCGGCGGACGAAAGGCCTTGTTGACCGGCATTCTGATAGGGCTTGGCGCACCAAGCGAGCAAGTGGTCTCAGGGATGGGGGCGTTCCAGTGAGCGGCAACGGCGGAAGCGGGACGAGCGCTGCGAGCGCGGACAAGCGCCCGAACGAGCTGCTCGCCTCGTGGTTCGCGCGCAGCGGCTGGTCCAAGGGCGAGCTGGCCCGCCAGGTCAACCGCCGCGCCCGCCAGCTGGGCGCCAACCACATCTCCACCGACACCTCGCGCGTCAGGCGCTGGCTGGACGGCGAGAACCCGCGCGAGCCGATCCCCAGGATCCTCTCGGAGCTCTTCTCCGAGCGTTTCGGCTGCGTCGTCGCGGTGGAGGACCTGGGCCTGCGCACCGCACGCCCGACGCCCTCCGCCACCGGTGTCGACCTGCCCTGGACGGGCCCGCAGACCGTGGCCCTGCTCAGCGAGTTCTCGCGCAGCGACCTGATGCTGGCGCGGCGCGGCTTCCTCGGAACGTCGCTGGCGCTGTCCGCGGGCCCGTCCCTCATCGAACCGCTCCAGCGCTGGCTCGTGCCCGTGCCCCCGGCGCCCCTGGCGGAGCCCGAGCCGCAGGCCGCCTCCCGCCGCCCCGGCCGGCTCTCCCGGCCCGAGCTGGAGCTGCTGGAGACCACCACGGTGATGTTCCGGCAGTGGGACGCCCAGTGCGGCGGCGGCCTGCGCCGCAAGGCCGTCGTCGGCCAGTTGCACGAGGTGACGGACCTCCTCCAGGAGCCCCAGCCCGAAACCACCGGCCGCCGGCTGTTCAAGGTCGCCGCCGAACTCGCCGAACTGGCCGGCTGGATGAGCTACGACGTGGGACTCCAGCCCACCGCCCAGAAGTACTTCGTGCTCGCCCTGCACGCCGCCAAGGAAGCCGGCGACAGGCCGCTCGGCTCCTACGTCCTGTCCAGCATGAGCCGCCAGATGATCCACCTCGGCCGCCCCGAGGACGCCCTGGAGCTCATCCACCTCGCGCAGTACGGCAGCCGCGACTGCGCGAGCCCGCGCACCCAGTCCATGCTGTACGCGCTGGAGGCCCGCGCCTACGCCAACATGGGCCAGCCCGGCAAGTGCAAGCGCGCCGTGCGCATGGCCGAGGACTCCTTCGGTGACGCCGAGGACTGGGACGAGCCGGACCCCGACTGGATCCGCTTCTTCTCCGAGGCCGAGCTGTACGGAGAGAACTCCCACTCCTTCCGCGACCTCGCCTACGTCGCCGGCCGCAGCCCCACCTACGCCTCCCTGGCGGAGCCACTGATGCGGAAGGCCGTGGACCGGTTCGCCGAGGACCACGAACACCAGCGGTCGTACGCCCTGAACCTCATCGGCATGGCCACGGTGCAGCTGCTCCAGCGCGAGCCCGAGCAGAGCACCGAGTACGCGAGGCAGGCCATGAGGGTGGCCAAGAAGGTCCGCTCCGAGCGCGTGAACACCCGTATCCGCAAGACCGTCGACAACGCCGTGCGCACCTACGGGGACGTCGCCGAGGTCATCGACCTGACCGAACAGCTCGCCCTCGAACTGCCCGAGACCGCCGCCGAGGCCGTCTGACAGCGCCTCCCCGACCCCGGCCGCGGCCGGCCCTCCCGAACTGCCCGACTCGGCTCCCCCATGCCTGGTCATCGGAAGGCCGCCCGCGGTCGGCCTGTTCTTCCGTACGGGCTTCACGGCACGTCATCACGCGATTCACCGCCACGTAACACAGCAGACCTCTTCGTCATCCGGGCGAAACAACGAGAGGCGTCCGCCGAAACCGCGCTCGGCCAGTCTCGTGACACGGTCGGCCGGCCCACTTCACGCCGACTCGCCGACCGGACCGAGCAAGGCTTCGCCCGGCCGCCCGCACGGGGCCGTACCGACCGACGAGGAGACGCCGATGGCACCAGCCGCCATCATGCTGGCGGCGGACGCGCCCAAACTGTCGTCCGCCAACACCGGCTTCATGCTCATCTGTTCCGCCCTCGTGATGCTGATGACCCCCGGACTGGCCTTCTTCTACGGAGGCATGGTCCGGGTCAGGAGCACGCTGAACATGCTGATGATGAGCTTCATCAGCCTCGGAGCCGTCACCGTCCTGTGGGTGCTCTACGGCTTCTCGATGGCCTTCGGCACCGACCGGGGCTCCCTCATCGGCTGGACCTCCGGCTTCGTCGGCTTCAGCGGCATCGGCAGGACCGAACTGTGGCCCGGACACACCATCCCGGTCTTCGTCTTCGCCGTCTTCCAGCTGATGTTCGCGATCATCACCCCCGCTCTGATCAGCGGCGCCCTGGCCGACCGGGTGAAGTTCAGCGCCTGGACACTGTTCCTGGTGCTGTGGGTCACGGTCGTGTACTTCCCGGTCGCCCACTGGGTCTGGGGCCCCGGCGGCTGGGCCGGCACACTCGGAGTGATCGACTTCGCGGGCGGTACCGCCGTCCACATCAACGCCGGCGCGGCGGCGCTCGGCGTGATCCTCGTCATCGGCAGGCGCATCGGATTCAGGAAGGACCCGATGCGCCCGCACAGCCTCCCGCTCGTCATGCTCGGCGCGGGCCTGCTGTGGTTCGGCTGGTTCGGCTTCAACGCCGGCTCCTGGCTCGGCAACGACGACGGCGTCGGCCCGCTGATGTTCGTCAACACCCAGGTGGCCACCGGCACCGCCATGCTCGCCTGGCTCGCCTATGAGAAGGTCCGGCACGGCGCGTTCACCACCCTCGGAGCCGCCTCCGGCGCGGTCGCCGGACTGGTCGCGATCACCCCGTCCGGCGGCGCCGTCTCCCCGCTCGGCGCGATGGCCGTGGGCGCCGTCGCCGGAGTCCTGTGCGCCATGGCGGTCGGCCTGAAGTACCGGTTCGGCTACGACGACTCCCTCGACGTGGTCGGCGTCCACATGGTCGGCGGCGTCGTCGGCTCCCTGCTGATCGGCTTCTTCGCCAGCGGCAAGGGCCAGTCCGCCGTCCGGGGCCTGTTCTACGGCGGTGGCCTGGAGCAGTTCTGGAAGCAGTGCGCCGGAGTCTTCGCCGTCCTCGCCTACTCCCTGATCGCCTCCGCGGTCCTCGCCTTCCTGCTGGACCGGACCATCGGCATGCGGGTCACCGAGGACGAGGAGGTCTCCGGCATCGACCAGGCCGAGCACGCCGAGACCGCGTACGACCTCACCGGAGCGGGCGGCGGCGTCGGCGGCGTCGCCGCCCCGGCCCTGGCCGCCGCGCAGATCAAGAAGGCCGCCACACGCAGCAGGAAGGTGGACGCATGAAGCTCATCACCGCCGTGGTCAAGCCCCACCGGCTCGACGAGATCAAGGAGGCCCTCCAGTCGTTCGGCGTCAACGGCCTCACCGTCACCGAGGCGAGTGGCTACGGACGCCAGCGCGGCCACACCGAGGTCTACCGCGGAGCCGAGTACACCGTCGACCTGGTGCCCAAGATCCGCATCGAGGTGCTCGCCGAGGACGACGAGGCCGACCAGCTGATCGAGGTCGTCGTCAAGGCCGCCCGCACGGGCAAGATCGGTGACGGCAAGGTCTGGTCGGTGCCGGTCGAGACGGCGGTACGGGTCCGCACCGGCGAGCGCGGCCCGGACGCGCTCTGAACGGCGAGGACAGGAGCCGCCGATGACGGGCGCGGACGTACGAGGCGAAGCGGAGAAAGGCTACGCGGCGGCCCGGCTGTGGCTCCTCACCGAGGGGACACCGTCGGGGCGACCGCGCCGGACCGCGCTCGCCGGACTGACCGACGGCTGGCTCGCGGAGCTGTTCACCGCGGCGGCCGGTGGGCTGCGGGGCGTCGCCCTCGTCGCCGTGGGCGGCTACGGGTGCGGAGAGCTGTCGCCCCGCAGCGACCTGGACCTGCTGCTCCTGCACCACCGCGGCGACTTTGAGGAGATCGCCGCCCTCGCCGACCGCCTCTGGTACCCCGTGTGGGACCTCGGTCTCGCCCTCGACCACGCGGTCCGCACCCCGGCGGAGGCCCGCAGGGCGGCGCGCGAGGACCTCAAGGTCCAGCTCGGCCTGCTGGACGCCCGGCACCTCGCCGGCGACCTCGGCCTGACGACCGCACTGCGCACCACGGTCCTCGCCGACTGGCGCAACCAGGCGCCGGAACGGCTGCCCGAACTCCGCGAACTGTGCGCCGAACGCGCCGAACGGCAGGGCGAGTTGAGGTACCTCCTGGAACCCGACCTCAAAGAGGCCCGCGGCGGCCTGCGGGACGCCACCGCCCTGCGCGCCGTCGCCGCCTCCTGGCTCGCGGACGCCCCGCGGGAGGGCCTCGCCGACGCCCGCCGCCGGCTGCTCGACGTGCGCGACGTCCTGCACCTGACGACGGGCCGCGCCACCGACCGGCTCGCCCTGCAGGACCAGGACCAGGTCGCCGCGGAACTGGGCCTGCCCGACGCCGACGCGCTCCTGCGCCAGGTGTACGAGGCGGCCCGTGTCCTCTCGTACGCCGGTGACGTCACCTGGCGCGAGGTGGGGCGCGTGCTCCGGTCACGCGCCGTGCGGCCGAGGCTGCGCGCCCTGCTCGGCGGCGGGAAGCAGGTCGCGGAGCGCACCCCGCTCGCCGAAGGCGTGGTGGAACAGGACGGCGAGGTCGGGCTCGCCCGCACCGCGCGCCCCGAGCACGACCCCGTGCTGCCGCTGCGCGCCGCTGCCGCCGCCGCGCAGGCAGGCCTGCCGCTCTCCCCGCACGCGGTACGGCACCTCGCCACCACCGCGCGCCCCCTGCCCACGCCCTGGCCCGCCGAGGCCCGCGAACAGCTCGTCACCCTGCTCGGCTCAGGCCGTCCCACCGTCGAGGTCTGGGAGGCACTGGAGGCGGAAGGGCTGATCACCCGGCTCCTGCCCGACTGGGAACGGGTGCGCTGCCGCCCGCAGCGCAACGCCGTCCACCGCTGGACGGTCGACCGCCACCTGATCGAGACCGCCGTCCGCGCCTCCGCCCTCACCCGGCGGGTCGGCCGCCCCGACCTGCTCCTGGTCGCCGCGCTGCTGCACGACATCGGCAAGGGCCGGCCCGGCGACCACTGCGCGGCCGGGGAGCCCGTCGCCGTGGAGGTCGCCGGGCGCATCGGCCTCGACCCGGCGGACACCCGGGTGCTCGCCACCCTCGTACGCCACCATCTGCTGCTCGTCCGGACCGCCACCCGGCGCGACCTGGACGACCCGGCCACCGTCCGCGCCGTCGCCGAGGCGGTCGGCACCCAGAGCACCCTCGAACTGCTGCACGCCCTCACCGAGGCGGACGCCCAGGCCACCGGGCCCGCCGCCTGGTCGTCCTGGCGCGGCTCCCTCGTCACCGACCTGGTCGGACGGGTCCACGCGGTCCTCGCCGGGGACATGTCCGACGAGCCCGAGCCCGCCGCGCCCACCGCCGAGCAGGAACGTCTCGCCATCGAGGCCTTCCGCACCGGCGGGCCGGCCCTGGCCCTGCGGGCGCGGACCGAGCCGCCCGTCGAGGAGCACCCGGGGGAGCCCGAGCCGCTCGGCGTCGAACTGCTGATAGCCGTTCCCGACCAGCCCGGCGTCCTGCCCTCGGTCGCCGGAGTGCTGGCGACCCACCGGCTCACCGTCCGCACGGCCGAGCTGCGGCCCCTGGACCTGCCGGACGGCGTCGAGGGCGGCTCCGTGCTCCTGCTCGACTGGAGGGTCGCCGCCGAGTACGGCGCACTGCCCCAGGCCGCCCGGCTGCGTGCCGACCTGGTCCGGGCCCTGGACGGCTCCCTCGACATCGCCGGCCGCCTCGCCGAACGCGACGCCGCCTACCCGCGCCGCCACGGCGTGGCCGCGCCCCCGCCCCGGGTCACGGTCGCCCCGGCCGCCTCCCGGCACGCCACCGTGATCGAGGTCCGCGCCCAGGACGCGCCGGGACTGCTCTTCCGGATCGGACGGGCGCTGGAGGACGCGAAGCTACGGGTGCGCAGCGCCCACGTCAGCACGCTGGGCGCGAACGCCGTGGACGCCTTCTACGTCACCGGCCCCGCGGGCGACCCGCTTCCCGGCCAGGAGGCGGCGTCGGTGGCGCGACGGCTGGAGGAGGCGCTGCGGACGTGACGCGGCGCACGGGCGGGGACGAATCCCTTGCGGGGCCGGATACCCTGGAGGGCGATCCATCCTGTCGCCTATGCCGAGGACCGACGCCGCCGTGTTCGATACTCTCTCCGACCGCCTCTCAGCCACCTTCAAGTCCCTCCGGGGCAAGGGGCGCCTCAGTGAAGCGGACATCGACGCCACGGCTCGCGAGATCCGCATCGCGCTGCTCGAAGCCGACGTCGCCCTCCCGGTCGTGCGTTCGTTCATCAAGAACGTCAAGGAGCGCGCCCTCGGCGCCGATGTCTCCAAGGCGCTGAATCCCGCCCAGCAGGTCCTCAAGATCGTCAACGACGAGCTGGTGACCATCCTCGGCGGGGAGACCCGCCGTCTGCGCTTCGCCAAGCAGCCGCCCACCGTGATCATGCTGGCCGGTCTCCAGGGTGCCGGTAAGACCACCCTCGCCGGCAAGCTCGGCAGGTGGCTCAAGGAGCAGGGCCACTCCCCGCTGCTGGTCGCCTGTGACCTCCAGCGCCCGAACGCCGTCAACCAGCTCAGCGTCGTCGCCGAGCGCGCCGGCGTCGCCGTCTACGCGCCGGAGCCGGGCAACGGCGTGGGCGACCCGGTCAAGGTCGCCAAGGACTCCATCGAGCACGCGCGGACCCAGGTCCACGACATCGTGATCGTCGACACCGCCGGCCGCCTCGGCATCGACCAGGAGATGATGCAGCAGGCGGCGGACATCAGGGACGTCGTCAGCCCCGACGAGATCCTGTTCGTCGTCGACGCGATGATCGGCCAGGACGCCGTCAACACCGCCGAGGCCTTCCGCGACGGCGTCGGCTTCGACGGCGTGGTGCTGTCCAAGCTCGACGGTGACGCCCGCGGTGGCGCGGCCCTGTCGATCCGGCAGATCACCGGCAAGCCGATCATGTTCGCGTCCAACGGTGAGAAGCTCGACGACTTCGACGCCTTCCACCCGGACCGGATGGCCTCCCGCATCCTCGACATGGGTGACCTGCTCACCCTGATCGAGCAGGCGGAGAAGACGTTCAGCCAGGAAGAGGCCGAGAAGATGGCCTCCAAGCTGGCGTCCAAGAAGGGCCAGGACTTCACCCTGGACGACTTCCTGGCCCAGATGGAGCAGGTCAGGAAGATGGGCAGCATCAGCAAGCTGCTCGGCATGCTGCCCGGCATGGGCCAGATCAAGGACCAGATCAACAACATCGACGAGCGGGACGTCGACCGCACGGCCGCGATCATCAAGTCGATGACCCCGGGCGAGCGCCAGGACCCGACCGTCATCAACGGCTCGCGCCGCGCCCGTATCGCCAAGGGTTCCGGCGTCGAGGTCAGCGCGGTGAAGAACCTGGTCGAGCGGTTCTTCGAGGCGCGCAAGATGATGTCCCGCATGGCCCAGGGCGGCGGGATGCCCGGCATGCCGGGGATCCCGGGCATGGGCGGCGGTCCCGGCCGGACCAAGAAACAGCCGAAGAAGGCCAAGGGCAAGCAGCGCTCCGGCAACCCGATGAAGCGCAAGCAGCAGGAGCAGGAGGAGGCCGAGCGCCGCGCCGCCGCCCAGTCCGGCGGCGCCCTCGGACTGCCGCAGCAGGGCGGCCAGGACTTCGAGCTTCCGGACGAGTTCAAGAAGTTCATGGGCTGAGGCCCACCCGAGCGCCGTACGGGATCCGCGTGTCACCCGTACGGCGTCTTGACGCGACGAGGGCGCCCTTCCGTGGAGGGGCGCCCTCAGCGCGTGCCGGGGTGCGCCATGTGCCGTAACGTCCAGATATGAGCAATGCCGCGCCGTCGCGCGATGGCTCCGACCAGCCGTGGCGTACCGAGGGCACGCCGGACGAGCCGCCCGGGCGGCCCGGTGGCAGGCGGATGCGCGGCAGGTGGTGGGGGCTGCTCGTCACCGCGGTGATCGTCTTCCTGGTGGCCTACGGCGGGCTGAGCTACTACAACCAGGGCAACGAGCCGACGATCTCGTACACCGAGTTCAGCAGGCAGCTCGGCGCCGGCAACGTCGCCACGGTCTACTCCAAGGGCGACGCGATCCAGGGCCGGCTCAGGAGCGCCCAGGCCAATCCGCAGGGCGGGGGCAAGTACACCAAGTTCAAGACCCAGCGCCCGGCCTTCGCGGACGACAAGCTCTGGCAGAGCCTGAGCAGCCACCATGTCACGGTGACCGCGCAGCCGGTCGTGCAGGAGCGCGGCCTGCTGCCGAACCTGCTGCTCTCGCTGGCGCCGATCGTGGTGCTGGCCGCGCTGTGGATCTTCTTCGCGCGGCGGATCGGCTCGGGTCTCGGCGGGCCGGGCGGTCTGCTGGGGCGCAAGGCGCCGCCCAGGCCGGTCGAACTCCATCCGGGCACCCAGCGCACCACCTTCGCGGACGTGGCGGGCATCGACGAGGTCAAGGGCGAGCTGGACGACGTCGTGGACTTCCTGGAGCATCCGGACGCCTATCGCCACATGGGCGCGAAGATGCCGCGCGGGGTGCTGCTCACGGGGGCGCCGGGCACGGGCAAGACGTTGCTCGCGCGGGCCGTGGCCGGTGAGGCGGGTGTGCCGTTCTTCTCGGCGTCGGCGTCCGAGTTCATCGAGATGATCGTGGGGGTGGGTGCCTCCCGGGTGCGCGAGCTGTTCGCCGAGGCCCGCAAGGTGGCGCCGTCGATCGTGTTCATCGACGAGATCGACACCATCGGCCGGGCCCGGGGCGGCGGCGCCTCGATGGGCGGGCACGACGAGCGCGAGCAGACGCTGAACCAGATCCTGACGGAGATGGACGGCTTCTCCGGCTCGGAGGGCGTCATCGTGCTCGCCGCCACGAACCGCGCCGACGTGCTGGACCCCGCGCTGACCCGGCCGGGCCGTTTCGACCGGGTGGTGAGCGTCTCCCCGCCCGACCGGGGCGGACGCGAGGCGATCCTGCGGATCCACACCCGCCGGATCCCGCTCGCCCCGGACGTGGATCTCGCCCGGGTGGCGCGTACGACTCCGGGCATGACCGGGGCGGAGCTGGCCAACCTCGCCAACGAGGCCGCCCTGCTCGCGGTCAAGCGGCGGCAGGAGCAGGTGACGCCGGCCGACTTCTCGGAGGCGCTGGAGAAGGTCCAGCTCGGCGCGGAACGTGCGCTGGTGATGCCCGAGGAGGAGCGCAGGCGCACCGCGTACCACGAGAGCGGGCACGCCCTGCTGGGCATGCTCCAGCCCGGCGCCGACCCCGTTCGCAAGATCACTATCGTGCCGCGCGGCAGGGCGCTCGGAGTGACGCTGTCGACGCCCGAGTCCGACAAGTACGCGTACACGGAGGAGTACCTGCGGGGCCGCATCATCGGCGCGCTGGGCGGCATGGCGGCGGAGCACGTCGTCTACGGGGTGATCACGACCGGCTCCGAGCACGACCTGGAACAGGTCACCGGCATCGCCCGCGGGATGGTGGCCCGCTGGGGCATGAGCGAGCATCTGGGCCGCCTCTCCGCCCTCCCGGACGACGCCCAGCAGGCCTACGGGCTCGCCGCCGCCCCGCAGACCCTGGACGCCATCGACAGCGAGATGCGGCGCATCGTCGACGAGTGCTACGACGAGGCATGCCGCAAGCTGCGTGACCACCGGGAGCAGCTGGACGCGCTGGCGCAGGCGCTGCTGGAGAACGAGACGCTGGAGGAGGCCGACGCCTACCGGGTCGCCGGGATCACCCGGCTGCGCAAGGAGGCGGAGGCCGGCGACGGCGTCCGGTGAGACCCGTCCCGCGAGTTCAGGGCGTCCGTGCGATCAGGTACCGGAAGACGTTGGGCATCCACACCGTGCCGTCCGGGCGCTGGTGCGCGTGCAGGGCCTCGGTGAGTTCCTTGTCGACCTGGTCCTGGTCGGTGGCGGCGACGGCCGCGTCGAACAGCCCCGTGGAGAGCAGTCCGCGCACCGCGCTGTCGAGGTCGGCGTACCCGAACGGGCAGGCGACGCGGCCGGAACCGTCGGGCCGCAGACCGGCGCGCTGGGCCACCTCCTCCAGGTCGTCGCGCAGGGCGGGGCGCCAGCTTCCGGGACTGCGCAGCGGATCGGCGAGCTTGGTGGCCACCCGCAGCACGGACGAGGTCGCACAGCGCTCCGGCGGTCCCCAGCCGGCCAGGACCACGGGCGCGCCCTTCTCAGTGAGCGGTGTCGCGGCGGCCAGCAGGCCGGCGAGCCCCTCCGAGTCGCCCGCGAGGCAGCCGATCGGCTCGAAGGCGGTCACGAGGGTGTACGGGTCGGCTCCGGGATCGGCGGCGTCCCGTGGCGAGCCGTCGACGATCCGGGCAGTCGTACGCGTACGTGTGTTCCACGGCTCCGGCAGCAGCCGCTGCCGGGCGAGGGCGAGCCGTTCCGGGCAGGAGCGGTCGACGCCGGTGACCGTCGCGCCTCTGGCCGCGGCCAGGAGCAGGGCGAGTCCGGCGCCGCAGCCGAGGGCCAGCAGCCTGGTGCCGGAGCCCACCTCCAGTCGCGCGTAGACGGCCTCGTGAAGCGGGACCAGCATCCGCTCCTGGATCTCGGACCAGTCACGCGCGCGTGCGCGTGCATCCGGGTCGGCCGCTGTCGCCGTGTGTCGTAAGTGCCGCCGCACGAGCGCAGGTGTCATGGATAGGCGCCCCAATCCGCCGAGTGCTGCCGTTGTGCCCGGTTCCGTGGCCCCCGTGCAGTGCGCTCCCACTTCCCCCGTATGCCAGGTAACTCCGTGCCCTCGCTCGCGTCCAGGGGTCGCGGGGCCCCGCTTGCGTCCTGGGGCGGTACGGGCCGGGATTTCACGTACCGGCAACCTGGGGCCGAGATCGACGTGGCCGGAAGTCGGCTGTCCCGTGGGCCGGTGTCGGATGCGGCGAGCGCACCGGGTAACGTCGGGGGTCTCCGACCGGTTGAGGCTCTTTGGCCCGGGAAGCGGCCGAAACGCCTCTTGCGCGTGGCCCGATCCCGCCGCCCCCGGCGTGCGGGAGTGTCGTACGCGCCGGCGCGTACTCCCTTTGCGCACCACCTTGGGAGGAGCTGTGCGGCTTCTCCGCAGATCAGCGCACCCGCCCTCGTCAGGACGCATCAGTGACGACTGACGGGTACGTGCAAATTATTTGGGATGCCCCGGAATAGGAACACAGCGGCCCCTCGGCTCGTTGTCATTACGTGAGCACGACACCACCTGTTCTCGCCGCAGAGCTGGCGCAGGCGTGGGCCGACATTCAGCGGTACCACCCCGAGCTGCCGGACCTTGCCGCGCCTGAGTCCCTGATCGGGGAGTCCTCGTCCGCATGCGGACACGAACTCTCCTTCGAGCGACTGCTTCACGAGGCAGTCCATGGCGTAGCCGCCGCGCGCGGCGTACGCGACACGTCCCGTGCCGGCCGCTACCACAACCGCAGGTTCCTCGCGATCTCCGAGGAGCTGGGCCTGGACCACCCCGAGGAGCCGCATCCGAGCAGCGGCTTCTCGCTGGTCACGCTCAGCCCCGAGGCGAAGCGGCGCTACCGCCCGACGATCGAGCGCCTCCAGCGTGCGCTGAAGGCGCACTCGGCCGCCATCTCCACCGACACCGGCCGCAGCTTCCGCGGACCCGCCGCCCGGCACGGCTCCTCCGGTGGCGGGGTCAGGGTCAAGGCGGTGTGCGACTGCGGCCGCAATGTGCGGGTCGTCCCCTCGGTCCTGGCCCAGGCCCCGATCATGTGCGGCGGCTGCGGCAAGCCGTTCAGGATCCCGGAGCCGGTGGGCGCGGCGGCCGGCTGACCGGCCGGCGGCGTCCCGGCATCTCGTGGGTGCCGGACGAGCAGCAGGACGGTGCGCGGGACGCCGCCGTACACGGCGGCGTCCCCGTCGACGCGGGCAGGACCCCGCGTTTCGCGGCACCCGGGCGCCGGGTGCCGCTCAGTCGTGCCCGGAAGCCGCCCCGGCGCCCTCCGCGGAAAGGGCCCCACGGGGTGTGGCACAATGGCTAGCTGTACTCGACAGCCGCACAGGACCCCTCTCTCCTCCGGCTGACGCGTCCGTCGGGCACTCGGGTACCGCAACCCCACGCGGCGTCTCCGCCGTGCCCAACCACGTCAAATCCAGGAGAACCCACTCCCGTGGCAGTCAAGATCAAGCTGAAGCGTCTGGGCAAGATCCGTTCGCCTCACTACCGCATCGTCGTCGCCGACTCCCGTACCCGCCGTGACGGCCGGGCCATCGAGGAGATCGGTCTGTACCACCCGGTGCAGAACCCCTCGCGCATCGAGGTCAACGCCGAGCGTGTGGCGTACTGGCTCTCCGTCGGCGCCCAGCCGACCGAGCCCGTGCTCGCCATCCTGAAGAAGACCGGCGACTGGCAGCAGTTCAAGGGCGAGCCCGCCCCTGCGCCGCTGCTCCAGCCGGCCGAGAAGGCCACGCGCCCGTCGTTCGAGGCCCTCGGTGGTGACGACGAGAACAAGGGTGAGGCCATCACCCAGAAGAAGAAGGCTGAGAAGAAGGACGAGGCCGGCGCCGAGTCTTCTTCGGCTGAGTCGACCGAGGCCTGAGCAGCATGCTCGAGGAGGCGCTTGAGCACCTCGTGAAGGGCATCGTCGACAACCCTGACGATGTGCAGGTCGCCTCGCGCAACCTGCGCCGCGGGCGCGTGCTCGAGGTCCGGGTCCACCCGGACGACCTCGGTAAGGTGATCGGCCGCAACGGCCGCACCGCGCGCGCCCTGCGCACCGTCGTGGGCGCCATCGGCGGCCGCGGAGTCCGTGTCGACCTCGTCGACGTGGACCACGTCCGCTGACGCTTTTCGCAACCGGCTCGGGCCGGGGAGGGCCGCTGGGCCGTCCCCGGCCCGTAGTCGTATGAGCCGCCCGGTGGCTCGTGTTCTGACGTTCCGACAGGAGATCTTCCACGTGCAGCTGGTAGTCGCACGGATCGGCCGCGCCCACGGCATCAAGGGCGAGGTCACCGTCGAGGTACGTACCGACGAGCCCGAGCTGCGGCTCGCCCCCGGCGCCGTCCTGGCCACCGACCCGGCGTCCGCCGGTCCGCTGACCATCGAGACGGGCCGCGTCCACAGCGGTCGCCTCCTGCTGCGCTTCGAGGGCGTGAGCGACCGCAGTGCCGCCGAGGCCCTGCGCAACACCCTCCTGATCGCCGAGATCGACCCGGAGGAGCTTCCCGAGGGCGAGGACGAGTACTACGACCACCAGCTGATGGACCTCGACGTCGTTCTGGAGGACGGCACGGAGATCGGCCGGATCACCGAGATCTCCCACCTGCCCTCCCAGGACCTGCTGATCGTCGAGCGTCCGGACGGCACCGAGGTGATGATCCCGTTCGTCGGGGAGATCGTCACCGAGATCGACCTGGAGGAGCAGCGGGCGGTCGTCGACCCGCCGCCCGGCCTCTTCGACGACCGCTCCGAGCCCGACGAGGCCGCCGACGCGCCCGGCGCCTCCTCGCGCACGCCCGCGGAGGACTCGGAGGACACGGAGGACACGGAGGACACGGGGAACTCGGAGGACGAGTCCTGATGCGGCTCGACGTCGTCACGATCTTCCCCGAGTACCTGGAGCCCCTGAACGTCTCCCTCGTCGGCAAGGCACGCGCGCGCGGGCAGCTGAACGTGCACGTCCACGATCTGCGCGGCTGGACGTACGACCGCCACCACACGGTCGACGACACGCCCTACGGCGGCGGTCCGGGCATGGTCATGAAGACCGAGCCCTGGGGCGACGCCCTGGACACCGTCCTCGCCGACGGCTACGAGACCGGCTCCCACGCGCCCGCGCTCATCGTCCCGACACCCAGCGGCCGCCCCTTCACCCAGGAACTCGCCGTGGAGCTCTCCGAGCGCCCCTGGCTGATCTTCACACCGGCCCGCTACGAGGGCATCGACCGCCGGGTGATGGACGAGTACGCCACCCGCATGCCCGTCTACGAGGTCTCCATCGGCGACTACGTCCTCGCCGGCGGCGAGGCGGCCGTACTGGTCGTCACCGAGGCCGTGGCGCGGCTGCTGCCGGGCGTCCTCGGCAACGCCGAGTCGCACCGCGACGACTCCTTCGCGCCCGGCACCATGGCCAACCTCCTGGAGGGCCCCGTCTACACCAAGCCGCCCCTCTGGCGCGGCCAGGGCATCCCCGAGGTGCTGCTCAGCGGCCACCACGGCAAGATCGCCCGCTGGCGGCGCGACGAGGCCCTGCGGCGCACGACGGCCCACCGGCCCGACCTGATCGAGCGCTGCGATCCGAAGGTCTTCGACAAGAAGGACCGCGAGATGCTGTCCATCCTGGGCTGGGCGCCGGACCCCGAGGGCGGGGCGCGGGGCCGATTTTGGCGCCGGACCGACGGCGTGGAAGAATAGACCGCTGTTGTGCGCCGTCCGGCGTGCGCCCCTGCCGCAGGGGGACACGACGCCCGTTCCGACCCGCGCAGCACCCGATCCCGTACATCTAGTTCCCGTTGATGACCTGTGGCATCAACGAAGAAAGCAGACGAAATGTCTCACCTGCTCGACTCCGTCGACGCCGCGTCGCTGCGCGAGGACGTCCCGGCCTTCCGCCCGGGCGACACCGTCAACGTGCACGTCCGCGTCATCGAGGGCAACCGCTCCCGTGTGCAGCAGTTCAAGGGCGTGGTGATTCGTCGCCAGGGCTCCGGCGTGCGCGAGACCTTCACGGTCCGCAAGGTCTCCTTCTCCGTCGGCGTCGAGCGCACCTTCCCGGTGCACACCCCGATCGTGGAGAAGATCGAGCTCGTCACCAAGGGTGACGTGCGCCGCGCCAAGCTGTACTACCTGCGTGAGCTGCGCGGCAAGGCCGCGAAGATCAAGGAGAAGCGCGAGCACTGAGCGCCTCCCGGAGTTCATGGCGGGGCCGGATAACATTCGGCCCCGATGGACACCGAAGCACAGCAGACGGAGCGCGACCGCTCCTCCCGCCCTTGTGACGGCGAACCCGGGACGACCCCGGGGACGCGGGGGCCGGAGGAACGGTCGCGTTTCGCGTTGATCTCGCGGATCACCGAGTGGCTCCCCGGCGGGAGGATCACCCTGACCGCGCTGAGCTGCCTGGTCCTCCTGCTGCTCCTCAACACGTTCGTGATCCAGCCGTTCGAGATTCCGAGCGGATCCATGGAACCGGGATTGAGGATCGGGGACCGCGTTGCCGTAAACAAGTTGGCGTACCGTTTTGGAGCCGTGCCGCGGCGCGGCGACGTCGTCGTGTTCGACGGCACCGGGTACTTCGGGGACGGCGACTACATCAAACGCGTTGTGGGTGTGGGCGGAGACCATGTGGTCTGCTGTGACAAGGAGGGCAGAATCCAGGTGAACGGCCGGTCGGCCGACGAGTCGGCGTTCCTCCATCCCGGTGACAGCCCGTCCACCGTGCCCTTCGACGTGGTCGTGCCCGAGGGCACCCTGTTCGTCCTCGGTGACCACCGCGGCGACTCCAGCGACTCCCGCGACCATCTGGGCTCGCCGGGCGGCGGCATGATCCCGGTCGGCGAAGTGATCGGCCGGGCCGACTGGATCGTCTGGCCCTTCGGCCACCGGACCCACCTGCACCGCCCGGACGCGTACGCGCGCGTGCCGGCGGCCGGCCACGCGGACGGCACCCATGGGTAGCCGCGGCAGACCGCGCGGCGTCTCCGCCAACGCCGCCGACAACCTCCTGCCCACCGGGGCACGGCGTGCCGCAGGCCCGGCCGGCGGGCGCAGCCGCGCGGAGCGGCGCAAGCTGCAACGCAAGGTCAAGCGGCGGCGCAGGCGCTCCGCGGTCCGGGAGATACCGCTCCTGGTCGGCGTCGCCGTGCTCATAGCCCTGGTGCTGAAGACCTTCCTCGTACAGGCCTTCGTGATCCCGTCCGGCTCCATGGAGCAGACGATCCAGATCGGCGACCGGGTCCTGGTCGACAAGTTCACCCCGTGGTTCGGCGCCAAGCCGCAGCGCGGGGACGTCGTCGTCTTCCACGACCCCGGCGGCTGGCTGGCCGGGGAGCAGACCGCCCACAAGGACGACCCCGTCGGCGTCAAGCAGGTCAAGCAGGGCCTGACCTTCATCGGCCTGCTGCCCTCCGACGACGAGAAGGACCTCATCAAGCGGGTCGTCGGCGTCGGCGGTGACCACGTCAAGTGCTGCGACACGCAGGGCAGGATGACCGTCAACGGCGTTCCCCTGAACGAGGCGGCTTACCTCCATCCGGGCAACGCACCCTCCAACACCCAGTTCGATATCACCGTCCCCCGGGGCCGGCTGTGGGTGATGGGCGACCACCGGGACAACTCCGCCGACTCGCGGGCCCACCAGGACACCCCGTACGGTGGCACCGTCGCGGAGACGTCCGTGGTGGGGCGGGCCATGGTCATCGGCTGGCCCGTCGGCCACTGGACCATGCTGAAGGAGCCGAAAACCTTCTCCTCCGTGTCCGACGCGGCGGCGGGGTCGACCGCCGCTCCCCGGCTGTCGCATAGGGTTGCACCGGACGATCCGAACGGATCGGTTCGACTCCCGAGCCCTGCGGAACTCCCGCTCGTTATGGGAGTGGTGGGCCTGCGCCGCGCATGGGGCAGGCGGTGGCACGGAGTGAGGAGTTGGCGTGGGGGATGTGGCGGTCGGCGCACGGTCCGGACACGACGGCGAGGAGCACCGCGGACACCCCGAAGGAGCGGCGGACCCCGCTGCGCGCGGCGCCGTGGCCTCCGGGAGTGAGAGCGAAACAGCCGAGGACGGCACGGTGACGGAGTACAACGACGGCGGTGACCAGGGAAGCGGGAGCACCCCCGAGGCGAGGAAGCCCCGCTCCTTCTGGAAGGAGCTGCCCATCCTGATCGGTATCGCGCTGGTACTGGCGCTGCTGATCAAGACCTTCCTCGTACAGGCGTTCTCGATTCCCTCGGACTCGATGCAGAACACCCTTCAGCGGGGCGACCGCGTCCTGGTCGACAAGCTGACCCCGTGGTTCGGCTCCGAGCCCGAGCGCGGCGAGGTCGTCGTCTTCCACGACCCGGACGACTGGCTGGCGGGCGAGCCGGCGGCCAGCCCGAACGCGCTGCAGACGGTGCTCAGCTGGATCGGCCTGATGCCGTCCGCGGAGGAGAAGGACCTCATCAAGCGCGTCATCGGCGTCGGCGGCGACACCGTGGAGTGCAAGAACACCGGCCCGCTGCTGGTCAACGGCAAGCCGCTGGACGAGCAGTCGTACGTCTACGCGGGCAACACGCCGTGCAGCGTCGACGACCAGGGCGGCCAGTTCAAGGTGCACGTGCCCAAGGGCTTCATCTGGGTCATGGGTGACCACCGGCAGAACTCCCGGGACTCGCGCTACAACCAGAGCGACGAGAACCACGGCATGGTCCCGGTGAAGGAGGTCGTCGGCCGTGCCATCGTCAAGGCCTGGCCGATCAACCGCTGGGGAACGCTGCCCGTTCCGGACACCTTCGACCAGCAGGGCATCAACCAGCGGTCCTCGGCGGCGGGCGCTCTGTCGGTGGCCCCCGAGGGTGTGGCCCTGACCGCGGTCGTGCCGGTGGCGGTGTGGCGGCGCAGGCGGGCGGCGAAGGCCGCGGCCGGCACGGGCACGCCCACGACGGCCACGGGAGGCCGCTGAGCCCCGCCCGCGGCGGCCCGCGCTCGTGAGTCCACCGCTGTGAAGCCCTTGTGGAGCGTGCGGCGGTGGCCGGGCAGGAGGGGCTGACCCGTTCCGGTACCGACCGGTAGGGTGCGGGTCCATGGGTGGTGAGAGCGCGACGCGTACGTCCCCGCGCAGCGGCGGCACAGGCAGGAACCCGGTGGGCGGCAGAGCCGGACAGCGGCTGTCCGGACTGGCCGTGGCCGTGGGGCTGGCGCTGTTCCTCGCGGGATTCGTGTGGGCGGCGGTGGTCTACCGCCCGTACACCGTGCCCACCAGTTCGATGGCGCCCACGATCGGCATCGGCGACCGGGTGCTGGCCCAGCGCGTCGGCGGCGACCAGGTGCACCGCGGTGACGTGGTCGTCTTCCACGACAAGAACTGGGTGCAGAACTCCGCCGTGATCAAACGCGTGGTCGCCGTCGGCGGCGACACCGTCTCCTGCTGCGAGAAGGGCAGGCTGACCGTCAACGGCAAGCAGATCGACGAGCCGTACCTGAAGGGCGCCGTCGCCGAGGCCGGCGGCTTCCCGACCGTGAAGGTGCCCCAGGGCCGGCTGTTCCTGCTCGGAGACGAACGCCAAGGCTCCCTGGACTCCACCGCCCACCTCACCGACGCGGCCGCGGGCACCGTCTCGCGCGACGCCGTGGACGCCCGGGTCGACGCCGTCGTCTGGCCCATGAAGGGCCTGCTGGAGCGCCCCACCGGCTTCCAGGCGCTCGGTGCCCTCTCCCAGCCGGGCCCGCTGCGCACGATCACCACGATGATCGTGGCGGGCGCCGTCCTGGTCCTCGCCGGGGGCGCCTACGGCCCGGTCGCCGCGCGGCTCGGCGGCTCGCGCGCCCGCACCCGGACGGAGCCGGCCGGTGCTCGCTGAGGACGCCGGGGGCGCCGGGAACGCGGACGGCCGGCCCGGAGGGCTGCGCAAGGTCGCACGGGTGGTCCTGCTCGACCCCGAGAACCGCGTCCTGCTGCTGCACGGCCACGAACCGGACGACCCTGCCGACGACTGGTGGTTCACCCCGGGCGGCGGCCTGGAGGGCGCCGAGACGCGCGAGGAGGCCGCCCTGCGGGAACTCGCCGAGGAGACCGGCATCACCGAGGTCGAACTCGGCCCGGTGCTGTGGCGCCGGACGTGCTCGTTCCCGTTCGCGGGCCGACGCTGGAACCAGGACGAGTGGTACTACCTGGCCCGTACGGACCGGACGGCGGTCGAGGCCACGGCCCTGACGGAGCTGGAGCGGCGCAGCGTCGCCGGAGCGCGCTGGTGGACGTGTCAGGAACTGATCCGGGCACATGAGACGGTGTATCCGACCAGACTCGCCGAGCTGCTGCGCACACTGCTCGACGAAGGTCCCCCGGCCGGGCCCGTGACCCTCGACACCGAAATCGTCTAGGGCCTCATGGGACTGGCGCACAATGGTGGGATCGCACGGCTGAAGGGGAACATGCCATGAGCGCCGAGGACCTCGAGAAGTACGAGACCGAGATGGAGCTCAAGCTCTACCGGGAGTACCGCGATGTCGTCGGTCTGTTCAAATTCGTGATCGAGACCGAGCGGCGCTTCTACCTCACCAACGACTACGAGATGCAGGTCCACTCAGTGCAGGGTGAGGTGTTCTTCGAGGTGTCGATGGCCGACGCCTGGGTGTGGGACATGTACCGGCCGGCCCGGTTCGTGAAGCAGGTACGCGTCCTCACGTTCAAGGACGTGAACATCGAGGAGCTGAACAAGAGCGATCTGGAGCTGCCGGGCGGGTGAGGGTCGTTCAACCGACCCTCACCCGCGCCCCCGCCTCGATGCCGCTGCTCTCCTGTTGTCACTCGCGTGAGTGACCGCGTTGTCCACAACCGGTGAGTAGCCCACCAAGATCCACTCCGTGGGGCCGGATGCGTGACCGTGGGCGCCGGAGGTGGTGCCGACATGAACGCACGAAGCGCGCTCGGCAGGTACGGAGAGGGCCTGGCGGCCCGGCGGCTGACGCAGACCGGCATGACGGTCCTGGAGCGCAACTGGCGCTGCGGCAGGACCGGTGAGATCGACATCGTGGCCCGGGACGGCGACGTCCTGGTCGTCTGCGAGGTGAAGACCCGCCGGGAGGGGCTCTTCGAGCACCCGATGGCCGCGGTCACACCGGAGAAGGCCGAGCGGCTGCGCGGCCTCGCGGAACGCTGGATCCAGTCCCACGGAGGGGCGCCGCCGGGAGGCGTCCGCATCGACCTGGTCGGCGTCCTGCTGCCCCGGCGCGGCGCCCCCTTGGTCGAGCACGTACGGGGGGCCGCCTGATGGGCTTCGCGCGTACGTGCTCCGTGGCCCTCGTCGGTGTCGAGGGCGTGGTCGTCGAGGTCCAGGCCGACCTGGAACCGGGCGTCGCCGCCTTCACCCTGGTGGGCCTGCCGGACAAGAGCCTGACCGAGAGCCGGGACCGGGTGCGGGCCGCGGTGGTCAACTCCGGCGGCGAGTGGCCGCAGAAGAAGCTCACGGTCGGACTCAGCCCGGCCTCGGTGCCCAAGGCCGGCAGCGGCTTCGACCTGGCCGTGGCCTGTGCGGTGCTCGGCGCCGCCGAGCGGATCGACCCCCGGGTACTCGCCGACATCGTGATGATCGGGGAGCTCGGCCTGGACGGGCGGGTGCGCCCCGTCAGGGGCATCCTGCCGGCGGTGCTGGCCGCCGCCGACTCCGGTTACGAGCAGATGGTCGTGCCCGAATGCGCCGCCGCCGAGGCCGCGCTGGTGCCCGGCGTCTCCGTCCTCGGCGTCCGAAGCCTGCGGCAGCTGATCGCGGTGCTGACCGACGAGCCGGTGCCCGAGGAGGACCCGGACGAGCAGGGGCGACCGGACCCGCTCCTTGCGGGCCTGCGCCTGCCCGGCACGGGAGCGGCCGCCGGAATGCACAGCGTGGGCGCCGCCCAGCAGGACCAGGGACACGACCTCGCCGACGTCGTCGGCCAGGTCTCGGCCCGTACGGCGGTCGAGGTCGCCGCGGCCGGGGCGCACCACCTGTTCCTCGAAGGACCGCCGGGCGCGGGCAAGACCATGCTCGCCGAGCGGCTGCCCGCCCTGCTGCCCCGCCTCGCCCGGGAGGAGTCCCTGGAGGTGACGGCGATCCACTCGGTGGCCGGACTCCTGCCGCCGGGCAGACCGCTGATCGACCTCGCCCCCTACTGCGCCCCGCACCACTCGGCCACCATGCAGGCCCTCGTCGGGGGCGGCCCGGGCGTCGCCAGGCCGGGGGCCGTGTCGCTGGCCCACCGTGGCGTGCTCTTCCTGGACGAGACCCCGGAGTTCAGCAGCCACGCCCTCGACGCCCTGCGCCAGCCGCTGGAGGCGGGCCATGTGGTGATCGCCCGCAGCTCCGGGGTGGTGCGGTACCCGGCGAAGTTCCTGATGGTGCTCGCCGCCAACCCCTGCCCCTGCGGACGGTTCTCGCTGCGGGACACCCTGTGCGAGTGCCCGCCCTCGGCGGTCCGCCGCTACCAGGCCAGACTGTCCGGGCCGCTGCTCGACCGGGTCGACCTGCGGGTCGAGGTCGACCCGGTCACCCGCTCCGAACTCACCCGGCGCGAGGCCGGGGGCGAGGCCACGGCGGCGGTGGCCGACCGGGTGCGGGCCGCCAGGGAACGCGCGGCGGCCCGGCTCGCGGGCACGCCGTGGCGGACCAACAGCGAGGTGCCCGGCCGCGAGCTCCGCAGCCGCTGGCAGGCGGCGGCCGGCGCCATGGACGAGGCCGAGCGCGGTCTGGAGCGGGGGGTCCTCACCGTGCGCGGACTCGACCGTGTCCTGCGAGTCGCCTGGACGGTCGCGGACCTCGCCGGCCACGACCGGCCCGGCGCGTCGGACGTCGCCCTGGCGCTGCAACTGCGCACCGGAGTGCCCCGGGGCGTGCCCATGGCCATCGGGGCGCCGGCGTGAACACCGTCCCGCCCCCCGACGGCGAGCTGCTCGCCCGGGTCTTCCTCGGCCGGGTGCTGGAGCCCGGGGACGCGGTCGGCGGGCGGTGGCTGCGCGAGTTGGGGGCGGTGGAGGTGGCCCGGCGGCTGCGCGAGGGCGCCCCCCGGCTCGCCGGGGTGTCGGACAAGCGGTGGGCGGGGCTGTGCGCCCGCGCGGCAGGGGCCGATCCCGGACGGGACCTCGCCGCGGCGCGGGAGGCCGGGGTGCGGTTCGTGCGCCCCGGGGACACCGAGTGGCCCGCGCAGCTCGACGACCTCGGCGACGCGCGGCCCACGGGACTGTGGGTGCGTGGCCGGCCCAGCCTGCGGATATGGGCGCTGCGCTCGGTCGCGGTCGTCGGCGCCCGCGCCTGCACCCAGTACGGCGCCCACATGGCCGCGGCCCTCGCCGCCGGCCTCGCGGAGCACGGATGGGTCGTGGTCTCCGGCGGCGCCTACGGAGTCGACGGGACCGCCCATCGGGGCGCGCTCGCCGCGGGCGGTGCCACCGTCGCGGTACTGGCCTGCGGCGTCGACCGGCCCTATCCGCGCGGGCACACCGAGTTGATCAGCAGGATCGCTCAGCAGGGACTGGTGATCGGCGAGTTGCCGCCCGGTGACCACCCCACGCCGAGCCGGTTCATCGTCCGCAACCGGGTGATCGCGGCGCTCACCCGGGGCACCGTGGTCGTGGAGGCCGCCCACCGCAGCGGATCACTGGTCACCGCACGGGCGGCGTTGCGGCTGGGACGGCACACCATGGGGGTGCCCGGACCGGCCACCAGCGCGCTCTCCGCCGGTGTCCACGAACTCCTGCGCGACGGGGCGGTGCTGGTCACCGACGCCGCGGAAGTCGTCGAACTCGTCGGAGACATGGGCGAACTCGCCCCGGACCGGCGCGGGCCCGTACTCCCGCGCGACCTGCTGGAACCGGACGCCCGGCAGGTTCTGGCCGCGTTGCCGGCGCGCGGCGGGGCGACGCCGGACGAGGTCGCCCGCGGTGCCCGGACGACCACGGACGACGCGATCGCGAAACTGTACGAACTCCGGTCACTGGGTTACGTCGAACGACACGGCGATGGATGGAAGTTGACACGCCAGGCGCTGATCTCGGCCCGGGAAGGGCGCGAGCGGTGCTGACCGAGCGTGTTCGGCCGTCCGGGGGAGGCCCGACGCCGTTGGGGATTCCCGCAGTTGGGCGCCGCGGTGGTCACCGAGGGTGACAGGCGTGACCCGGTGGGGCGCATCGCGGAACGAATCTGCGCACGCTTCGCGCCCCGTCCTTAGCGCACCGCGACACTTCAGTCACGCTACGCTCACGTGGTTCGGACCGCAGATACCACCCAGACCGACAGCTCACTCGGACGCCCGCATTCCACCGCAGAACGACGCAAGGCGACTCATGCCCCAGCACACCTCCGGGCCCGACCGGGCGGCGATCCCCCCAGCCGCCCGTGACGGTGGCAGCGTGCGGCCGCCCGCTCCTTCGACGCTCGAGGAGCTGTGGCGGTCGTACAAGGCGACGGGGGACGACCGGTTGCGGGAGCAGCTGATCCTGCACTACTCGCCGCTGGTGAAGTACGTGGCGGGCCGGGTGAGCGTCGGCCTGCCGCCCAATGTGGAGCAGGCCGATTTCGTCTCCTCAGGGGTCTTCGGGCTCATCGACGCGATCGAGAAGTTCGACATCGAGCGGGAGATCAAGTTCGAGACCTACGCGATCACCCGGATCCGGGGCGCGATGATCGACGAGCTGCGGGCGCTGGACTGGATCCCCCGCTCGGTACGGCAGAAGGCGCGGAACGTGGAGCGGGCGTACGCGACCCTGGAGGCCCGGCTGCGACGCACCCCGACGGAGGTCGAGGTGGCCGCCGAGATGGGCATCGCGGTCGACGAACTGCATGCTGTTTTCAGCCAGTTGTCGCTGGCCAACGTGGTGGCGCTGGAGGAGCTGCTGCATGTGGGCGGCGAGGGCGGCGACCGGCTGAGCCTGATGGACACGCTGGAGGACACCGCCGCCGACAACCCGGTGGAGGTGGCCGAGGGCCGGGAGCTGCGGACGTTCCTGGCCCGTGCGATCAACACGCTGCCCGAGCGGGAGAAGACCGTCGTGATGCTCTACTACTACGAGGGCCTCACTCTCGCCGAGATCGGCCATGTGCTCGGTGTGACCGAGAGCCGGGTCAGCCAGATCCATACCAAATCGGTGCTCCAGCTGCGGGCGAAGCTGGCGAGCTTCGGCCGCTGACCCGGGCGGAGTCGCTCCCGGTCCGGGTGGCACATCCGTAAAGTGGTTGACGTGCCAAGGATTCGAGCGGCCTCCGTGGCCGAGCACCGGTCGATGCAGCGAGCCGCCCTGCTGGACGCGGCGCGGACCCTGCTGTCCGAGGGCGGGACGGAGGCGCTGACCTTCCCGGCCCTGGCGGAGCGGACGGGGCTCGCGCGTTCGTCGGTGTACGAGTATTTCCGGTCGCGGGCCGCCGTGGTCGAGGAGCTGTGCGAGGCCGACTTCCCGGTGTGGGCCGCGGAGGTCGAGGCCGCGATGGCCTCCGCCGACAGGCCCCCGGCCAAGGTCGAGGCGTATGTGCGCAAGCAGCTGGATCTGGTTGGGGACCGGCGGCACCGGGCCGTCGTGGCGATCTCGGCGAGCGAGCTGGACGCGGGCGCCCGGGAGAAGATCCGGGCCGCCCACGGCGGGCTCGTCGCCATCATCGTGGAGGCGCTCGGCGAGCTGGGCCACGAGCAGCCGCGGTTGGCGGCGATGCTGCTTCAGGGCGTGGTGGACGCGGCGGTACGTCGCATCGAACTGGGCGCCGCGGAGGATCCGGCGTCCATCGCCGAGGCCGCCGTCGCCATGGCCCTGCGCGGCGTCTGCGGCTGACCCTGCGGCGAGGCGCCGGTGCCACGCCCTCCGTGACCAGCGCAGGGGCATCAGGGCAGTGGCACACCCAGGACCGGGAGCAGTCTCGTTGGTCCGTTCAGGAGCCATGGGGGGAGCAGGAGGAGAGGGTTCAGGTAGGTCCTGCCGCGCAGCAGGCCCCAGTGGACGCACGGGCCTTCGCAATGCCGGCCCGTGGCCTCGACCGTGCCGACGACCGCGCCCGCCGTCACCTCGTCGCCCTGCTTCACCGACGCCCTCACCGGCTCGTACGTCGTCCGAAGCGGTGGTTCGCCGGTGCCGGACAGCTCGATCGACACCACGCCCCTGCCGGCCACCGGGCCCGCGAAGAACACCCGCCCCGCCGCCACCGCCCGGACCTGGGCACCCGGCGGCGCGCTCAGGTCCACGCCCCGGTGCCCGGGCCCGTAGACCGTCGCCGGTGGATCCCAGCCGCGCAACACCCCGGGCCGCACCCCCACCGGCCACACCCGACCCACGGCGGGCACGGGCGCATCCTCTTCCCCGGACCCGGACCCGGACCCGGACTCGGACCCGGACCCGGACTCGGACCCGGACCCGGACCCGGACTCGGACCCGGACCCGGACCCGGACTCGGAATCGGGACCGGGAGCCTGGCCGGGATCGGGGCCTGGCCCGGGACCGGGACCTGACCCAGGGCCAAGTGGCCCAGGGCCTGGCCCAGGACCGGCCGGCGTGGTGGGGTGGTCGCCCGCCCAGGTCGTCCATGTCACCGAGCCCGCCAGCGCCGCCGAGGCCGCGAGCGCCATCAATACCACCGAGGCCACCAGGGCCATAAGGGCCACCGAGGCCGCCGGGGCCGCCGCCCGTCCGGGCAGAAGACGCCGCCGGACGCCGGCGGCCGTCCGTCGCATCGCACGCATCCGAAACATGCGCCCACCGTCCCGCACCCCGCCGGCTGCGACCGGAACCTGTGGACGACTCACCCATTGTGGACAGCGGCGTCACCCGGCGCCCCGCGGGTCCCGTACACTTCTGGTGGCGACCCGGGTCACTGGGTCGACTTCGCACGCCCCGACACTCGGACCGGCAACGGCCGGTGTCAGCGCCCCTCGGTCCCTCGTGGCACGGCGCACCGCGGGCGTCAGGCGCGGAAGCCGTCCGGCATCCGCGGCACAACCGAGAAACTCAAGGAGATACGGCCATGGCCGTCGTCACGATGCGGGAGCTGCTGGAGAGCGGCGTCCACTTCGGTCACCAGACCCGTCGCTGGAACCCGAAGATGAAGCGCTTCATCTTCACCGAGCGCAACGGCATCTACATCATCGACCTGCTCCAGTCGCTGTCGTACATCGACCGCGCCTACGAGTTCGTCAAGGAGACCGTCGCCCACGGCGGCACGGTCATGTTCGTCGGTACGAAGAAGCAGGCGCAGGAGGCCATCGCCGAGCAGGCCACCCGCGTCGGCATGCCCTACGTCAACCAGCGCTGGCTGGGCGGCATGCTCACCAACTTCTCGACCGTCTACAAGCGCCTGCAGCGCCTGAAGGAGCTCGAGCAGATCGACTTCGAGGACGTCGCGGCCTCCGGTCTGACCAAGAAGGAGCTCCTGGTCCTCTCCCGCGAGAAGGCCAAGCTGGAGAAGACCCTCGGCGGTATCCGCGAGATGCAGAAGGTGCCCAGCGCCGTCTGGATCGTGGACACCAAGAAGGAGCACATCGCGGTCGGCGAGGCCCGGAAGCTCAACATCCCGGTCGTCGCCATCCTCGACACCAACTGTGACCCCGACGAGGTCGACTACAAGATCCCGGGCAACGACGACGCGATCCGCTCCGTCACCCTGCTCACCCGTGTGATCGCCGACGCGGTCGCCGAGGGCCTCATCGCCCGCTCCGGTGTCGCCACCGAGGGCAAGGGCGAGAAGGCCGCGGGCGAGCCGCTCGCCGAGTGGGAGCGCGACCTGCTCGAGGGTGAGAAGAAGGCCGAGGAGGCCCCGGCTGCGGAGGCTCCCGCCGCGGAGGCCCCTGAGGCTCCCGCCGCGGAGGCCCCGGAGGCTGCCGCCGCCGAGGCTCCGGCCGCCGAGGGCGAGCAGGCCTGACCCGTCAGCGCCAGCGTTGACGGCGGGAGCGGCGACATGAAGTCCGCTCCCGCCGTTCACCCGTAGGTCAGTACCGAGTCGGGAATCTGCAGCTACATGTAGACCGCAGACCGTGCAGATCTTCGATCCTCCAGACTTCGAGAAAGATTCACAGACTCATGGCGAACTACACCGCCGCCGACGTCAAGAAGCTCCGTGAGCTCACCGGCGCCGGCATGATGGACTGCAAGAAGGCGCTGGACGAGGCCGAGGGCAACGTCGAGAAGGCTGTCGAGGCGCTCCGTATCAAGGGCCAGAAGGGCGTCGCCAAGCGCGAGGGCCGCTCCGCCGAGAACGGCGCCGTGGTCTCGATCATCGCCGACGACAACTCCTCCGGTGTCCTCGTCGAGCTGAAGTGCGAGACGGACTTCGTCGCCAAGGGCGAGAAGTTCCAGGCCGTCGCCCGCACGATCGCCGAGCACGTCGCCAAGTCCTCCCCGGCCGACCTCGACGGCCTGCTCGCCTCCGAGATCGAGGCCGGCAAGACCGTCCAGGCGTTCGTGGACGAGGCCAACGCCAACCTCGGCGAGAAGATCGTCCTGGACCGCTTCGCGCAGTTCTCCGACGGCTTCGTGACCGCGTACATGCACCGCACGATGCCCGACCTGCCCCCGCAGATCGGTGTCCTCGTCGAGCTCGACAAGCCGAATGCCGAGGTTGCCAAGGGCATCGCCCAGCACATCGCCGCCTTCGCGCCGAAGTACCTCGCCAAGGAGGACGTGCCGGCCGACATCGTCGAGTCCGAGCGTCGTGTCGCCGAGGAGACCACCCGCGCCGAGGGCAAGCCCGAGGCCGCGATCGCCAAGATCGTCGAGGGCCGCCTGAACGGCTTCTTCAAGGACGCGACGCTGCTCGGCCAGCCCTACGCCCTGGACAACAAGAAGTCGGTCCAGAAGGTTCTGGACGAGGCCGGTGTCACCCTGAAGCGCTTCACGCGCATCAAGGTCGGCATCTGAGTCCACGGTCCGTACCGCGACGGACCCCCGACCCCGATAGGGTCGACAGCAGTCGTCCACGTCGCGCGCGTGTGCAGCCACACGCGCGTGACGGACGGCAGCAGATCTGACGAGGAGGCCATTGCCGCTGCATGGGATGCGAATCACGCCCCACCGGCAATGGCCTTCTTCGCATGTGCACCACGTAACAGAGGCGGGATCTCATGACCACCAAGGCCCAGAAGAGCGACGACGGCAAAGTACCCGGCCGGTTTCTGCTGAAGCTGTCAGGAGAGGCCTTCTCCGGCGGCGGGGGCCTGGGAGTCGACCCGGACGTGGTGCACGCCATCGCCCGTGAGATCGCGGCGGTCGTACGCGACGGAGCGGAGATCGCGGTCGTGATCGGCGGCGGCAACTTCTTCCGCGGTGCCGAACTCCAGCAGCGCGGCATGGACCGCGCCCGCTCGGACTACATGGGCATGCTCGGCACCGTGATGAACTGCCTCGCCCTGCAGGACTTTCTGGAGAAGGAAGGCATCGACAGCCGGGTCCAGACCGCCATCACCATGGGCCAGGTCGCCGAGCCGTACATCCCGCTGCGCGCCGTGCGCCACCTGGAGAAGGGCCGCGTGGTCATCTTCGGCGCCGGTATGGGCATGCCGTACTTCTCCACCGACACCACCGCCGCCCAGCGCGCCCTGGAGATCGACGCCGAGGCGCTGCTCATGGGCAAGAACGGCGTGGACGGGGTTTACGACTCCGACCCGAAGGCCAACCCGGACGCCGTGAAGTTCGACTCCCTCGGCTACGGCGAGGTCATCACGCGGGACCTGAAGATCGCCGACGCGACGGCGATCACGCTGTGCCGGGACAACAAGCTCCCGATCGTCGTCTTCGAGCTTCTGAAGGAGGGCAATATCGCCCGCGCCGTCAAGGGTGAGAAGATCGGCACGCTTGTGGGCGACCAGGGCGACCAGGGCGACCAGGGCGACCAGGGCAGCCGGGACTGACCGGCCGACCCCGTACCGCGGGTCGCCGGAAAGAGACCTGTCCGGGCGCCGGACGGGACGGACTCCGACCGGAGGATGGACAATGTCCTGCCGGTCGGGAACCGTGCAGGAAGAACGCGACGAAGCCGGTCGCCGGTCCCGACAGGGAACCGCAGCCGGGCCTACTCAAGACACGCAGGAGCAAGTGGTGATCGAAGAGACCCTCCTCGAGGCCGAGGAGAAGATGGAGAAGGCCGTCGTGGTCGCCAAGGAGGACTTCGCCGCGATCCGCACCGGCCGTGCGCACCCGGCGATGTTCAACAAGATCGTGGCCGATTACTACGGCGCGCCGACGCCGATCAACCAGCTGGCCTCGTTCTCCGTGCCGGAGCCGCGCATGGCCGTCGTGACCCCGTTCGACAAGACCGCGCTGCGCAACATCGAGCAGGCGATCCGCGACTCCGACCTGGGCGTCAACCCGAGCAACGACGGCAACATCATCCGCGTGGTGTTCCCCGAGCTCACCGAGGAGCGCCGCCGCGACTACATCAAGGTCGCCAAGGGCAAGGGCGAGGACGCCAAGGTGTCCATCCGCTCCGTGCGCCGCAAGGCCAAGGACGCCATCGACAAGATGATCAAGGACGGCGAGGTCGGCGAGGACGAGGGCCGTCGTGCGGAGAAGGAGCTCGACGACACCACCGCGAAGTACGTGGCGCAGGTGGACGAGCTGCTGAAGCACAAGGAAGCGGAGCTGCTCGAAGTCTGATGGACGACACTTCCTGGGGAGCGCCGCGGCAGGCCGGGTACTGGGGGCCCGCGGACGGGCCATCCGCCCATCAGGGGGGACCCGTCCCGGGGGCCGCTCCGGCGGGTGCCGCGTACGATGCGCATGACGCCCAGCGGACCCGCCCCATGCCCGTCGTGCCCGACGCGCCCGCTCACGGCGGAAACCAGGATGACGACCGCGGTGCCGCCCAGCCGGGCGGCGCCTCGTTCCGCGACGACATGCCGCAGCAGCCGCACCAAGCGCCGCAGCCGTGGCCTCACGACACGCCGCAGACACCGTCCTTCCACAGGACGGCGTCGCAGAATCCGGAGCCCATGCCCGACGCCCCGCAGCCGGCGCCCGCGCCGCAGAAGAAGAACGCGGGCCGCGACCTGGGCGCCGCCATAGGCGTCGGCCTCGGACTCGGCGTGGTGATCGTCGTGTCGCTGTTCGTCGTCAAGGCCGTCTTCGTGGGCGTCATCGCGATCGCGGTCGTGGTCGGCCTGTGGGAGCTCACCAGCCGGCTCCAGGAGCGCAAGGGCATCAAGGCGCCGCTCGTGCCGCTGGCGGTCGGCGGTGCGGCCATGGTGGTCGCCGGGTACGTCCGGGGTGCCGAGGGTGCCTGGGTGGCGATGGCGCTGACGGCGCTCGCGGTCCTGGTCTGGCGCATGACGGAACCGCCGGAGGGTTACCTCAAGGACGTCACGGCCGGCGTCTTCGCGGCGTTCTACGTGCCGTTCCTGGCCACGTTCGTCGCGATGATGCTGACCGCGGACGACGGTCCGCGCCGCGTGCTGACCTTCCTCCTGCTCACGGTTGTCAGCGACACGGGCGCGTACGCCGTCGGCTGGCGTTTCGGCCGGCACAAGCTCGCCCCGCGCATCAGCCCGGGCAAGACCCGCGAGGGCCTGTTCGGCGCGGTGGCCTTCGCGATGGTGGCCGGCGCGCTGTGCATGCAGTTCCTGATCGACGACGGCGCCTGGTGGCAGGGCCTGCTGCTCGGCCTCGCGGTCGCCGCCACCGCCACGCTCGGCGATCTGGGCGAGTCCATGATCAAGCGGGACCTGGGCATCAAGGACATGGGCACCCTGCTCCCCGGCCACGGAGGGATCATGGACCGCCTGGATTCCCTGCTGCCCACCGCGCCCGTGGCCTGGCTCCTGCTGGTCCTCTTCGTCGGCTCCGCCTGATCCCGCGACCGGCCATCGAGCCCCCACCCGACAGGTGGGGGCTCGATGCCGTTCCCCCCGTGGATCAGGATTCAGTGGTCGGCTTGCGTCCTGCCGTCCACGGGTCGTGCCGCCCTGTAGAGGGTGAACGCCCGATGAGCGACTTGAGCCGCCAGGAGCGCGAACAAGGTTCCCCCCAGGCACCGTGTGAGAAGGCTCCACCAGTCCACTGCCGGCCCCGCAAGAATCCGCACCGTCCACCAGACGTCGTAGGCCACCTTTCCGGCCAGTCCCGCAGCCAGGAGAGCGGCGGTCCACCAGCGCTTGGGCCACCCATCGGTCATGTCTCTCCCCCTGGCGAAATCACTCACCATCACCGGCCGTCTCCGGAGTGTGCCATGCCCGCTGCCTGCCCGTTCAGGCAGGAGGCGCGTCGGCGGACGCGATGGGCAACGGTGCGGCGGGCTGCGGCGTCTGGACGAGTGCCGGCTTCATCTTGGGCCAGGCTGTGTGAGGAGGGCTTGTGGCGCGGGGCATGCAGGAGCAGGACGGTGCGGGGCGTGAACTGAACGCGTACGAGCGGGTGCTCGCTGAGGACCGTCGGGTCGTGCGCGAGATGCTCCGTGTGAGTACCGGCGGTGCCCATGCCGGGCTCGCCATCATGGTCATCGTCGTCGCCTTGATCGCTGCCGCTGGCGGCGCCCAGTGGGCTCTGATGGTCGGTGGAGCGGTCGCGGCCTGGTTCGCCGTCGCCCTTCTCGCGGTTGTCCGTGGCGGGCGCCGCGGGTGGGCCGCCGTCACGCGGTCTTACCTCCTGACTTTCGGCTGGGCCAGTTGGCTGTGACTGCCGCGGCCGTTGTGTGGCTGGCATGGCCATGCCCCGCCGGCTGTAGGCTGCGCCGGCAGGCGCGACCACACGAGGAACCTCATGGAGCAATCGACGTCCACGCCGAACCGTCTGGCCAACAGCGGCCTCGGAGCCGTTCCGGCGGTTGTCCGCCTTGCGTACGCGACGCAAGCCGATACCGCCATCGCACGGCTTGCGGCTGGTCTGGGCGTGATCGGGTTCGCTGCCCTGACGGTGCGGGGATATCGACTCAGTGTGACGTACGAACACTCGCGGCTGGTGATCCATGGCTACCTGCGCACACGAGTGATCGACCGAAAGCGCATCACGGAGATCACGGACTTCCCCGCGGTGCGGTGGACGGCTCGCAACGGACGTAAGCGATGGACCCCCCTCACGGCGTTCATGACGAGCCCGGGTGAAATCTCGGCAACCCGTCTCCAGAAGGATCGTGTCATCAGGAAGCTGCGACAGTGGGCGCGGCATTAGCATCCCCGGGCGCCCTGCGGCAGCGCGGATTGGATCTGCGACACTGGTACAGCCATGCCTAAGCCCGGAGAACTCACTTTCGTCGCCCCGCGCGGAGCCAAGAAGCCGCCGCGGCATCTTGCCGACCTGTCGCCCGCCGAGCGCAAGGAGGCTGTCGCCGCGATCGGCGAGAAGCCGTTTCGTGCGAAGCAGCTCTCGCAGCACTACTTCGCGCGGTACGCGCACGACCCGGAGCAGTGGACCGACATCCCCGCCGGGTCCCGCGCCAAGCTCCAGGAGGCGCTGCTTCCCGAGCTGATGACGGTCGTACGGCATCTGTCGACCGACCAGGGGACCACCCGCAAGACGCTGTGGCGCCTGTTCGACGGCACGCTCGTGGAGTCGGTGCTCATGCGCTACCCGGACCGGGTGACCATGTGCATCAGCTCGCAGGCGGGCTGCGGCATGAACTGCCCGTTCTGCGCCACGGGACAGGCCGGGCTCGACCGGAACCTGTCCACCGCCGAGATCGTGCACCAGATCGTCGACGGGATGCGCGCCCTGCGGGACGGCGAGGTCCCCGGTGGTCCCGCGCGCCTGTCGAACATCGTCTTCATGGGCATGGGCGAGCCGCTCGCCAACTACAACCGCGTCGTCGCCGCCATCCGCGCCCTGACCGCCCCCGAGCCGGACGGCCTCGGGCTGTCCCAGCGGGGGATCACCGTCTCGACGGTGGGCCTGGTTCCGGCGATCCACCGGTTCTCCGACGAGGGCTTCAAGTGCCGGCTCGCCATCTCCTTGCACGCACCGGACGACGAACTGCGCGACACGCTCGTCCCGGTCAACACGCGGTGGAAGGTGCGGGAGGTGCTCGACGCCGGATTCGAGTACACCGCCAGGTCCGGGCGCCGGCTGTCCATCGAGTACGCGCTGATCCGGGACATCAACGACCAGGCGTGGCGTGGCGACCGGCTCGGCCGGCTGCTCAAGGGCAAGCCCGTGCACGTCAACCTCATCCCGCTGAACCCGACGCCCGGCTCGAAGTGGACCGCGTCCCGGCCCGAGGACGAGAAGGCGTTCGTCGAGGCGATCGCCGCCCACGGTGTGCCGGTGACCGTCCGGGACACCCGGGGCCAGGAGATCGACGGCGCCTGCGGTCAGCTGGCCGCCACCGAAAGGTAGCCGGGCGGTGGCCGGACGGTAGGCTGGGAATCTACACATCTTCATATTCCGACAGGGGAGCGCCACAGCGCTGAGAGTGCGGCACCGGCCGCAGACCCTCTGAACCTCGCCCAGGTCATTCTGGGTAGGAAGTTCGGTCATCACTCAAGCTGTTGTGCCCTGCCCGGGTGTCCCTCGCGGACCCCGGGCAGGGCCGCGTCTCTTCCTGGCCAACCCCCAGGAGGACATCCAGTGCACATCAAGACGTTCGCCGTAGCCGCGGTCGGGCTCGGCCTGGTCACGCTGTCGGCGTGCGGCTCGTCACCCGACGGCAAGGGCTCCGCGGGCTCCAAGACGGTGACCCTCGTCAGCCACAACTCGTGGGCCGCCTCCAAGAGCGTCATCGCCGACTTCGAGAAGAGCTCCGGCTACAAGGTGAAGGTCCTGGAGGACGGCGACGCCGGCCAGGCCGTCAACAAGGCCATCCTCACCAAGGACAACCCGCAGGGCGACGTCTTCTTCGGCGTCGACAACACCCTGCTGTCCCGCGCCCTGGACAACGGGCTGTTCCAGCCGTACGAGCCGAAGGACGCCGACCTGATCCTGCCGCAGTACCGGGTCGACGAGGCCAAGCACCGGGTCACGCCCATCGACACCGGCGACATCTGCGTCAACTACGACAAGAAGTACTTCGCCGACCACCGGCTGACCCCGCCAGCCTCGTTCGACGACCTGATCAAGCCGGAGTACAGGAACCTCCTCGTCACCGAGAACGCCGCCACCTCCTCGCCCGGCCTCGGCTTCCTGCTCGGCACCGCCGCCAGGTACGGCGACCAGGGCTGGCAGGACTACTGGAAGAAGCTCAAGGCCAACGGCGTCAAGGTCGTCGACGGCTGGGAGCAGGCCTACAACCAGGAGTTCTCCGGTTCCGCGGGCGGCAGGAAGGCCAAGGGCGACCGGCCCCTCGTCGTCTCCTACGCCTCCTCGCCGCCCGCCGAGGTCATCTACGCCGACCCGCGGCCGAAGACCGCGCCGACCGGCGTCGCGCAGGGCACCTGCTTCCGCCAGGTCGAGTACGCGGGACTGCTCAGCAACGCCAGGAACACCGAAGGGGGCAAGGCCTTCCTGGACTTCCTGATCACCAAGGAGTTCCAGGACGACATGCCGCTGAGCATGTTCGTCCACCCGGTGCGCGAAGCCGCCCAGGTGCCGCCGGAGTTCGTGAAGTACGGCCCCCAGGCCAAGAACCCCGAGACCCTGGCCCCCGACAGGATCGCCGCCAACCGTGACCAGTGGGTCAAGTCGTGGACCTCGCTCGTCCTCAGGTAGGCCGCGGACGCGGCCGCCGGACGGGGAACGCGGCGCGGCTCGGCCTCATGGCCGTGCCCGTCGCGTTCTTCGCGGTGTTCTTCGCCTACCCCGTGACCGCGATCGTCCGGCGCGGCCTGGAGACGGACGGGGCCTGGCAGTTGGGGCGGATCACCGATGTGTTCGGACAGTCCGACATCCGGCACGTGCTGTGGTTCACCACCTGGCAGGCGCTCGCCTCCACCGCGCTCACCCTGCTCGTCGCCCTGCCCGGCGCCTATGTCTTCGCCCGCCTCGACTTCCCCGGCCGGCACGTCCTGCGGGCCGTCGTCACCGTGCCGTTCGTGCTGCCCACCGTCGTGGTCGGCACCGCGTTCCTCGCGCTGGTCGGGCGCGGCGGCCTGCTCGACGAACTGTGGGGCGTCCGGCTGGACACCACGGTGTGGGCGATCCTGCTCGCCCACGTCTTCTTCAACTACGCCGTCGTCGTACGGACCGTGGGCGGACTGTGGGCGGGGCTCGACCCGCGCCAGGAGGAGGCGGCCCGGATGCTCGGCGCCTCGCCGCTGACCGCCTGGCGCAAGGTCACCCTCCCCGCGCTGGCCCCAGCGGTGGGCGCCGCGGCGCTGATGGTCTTCCTGTTCACGTTCACCTCCTTCGGCGTGGTGCAGATCCTCGGCGGCCCCGCCTTCTCCACCCTCGAAGTGGAGATCTACCGGCAGACCTCCGAGATCTTCGACCTGGCGACCGCGGCGGTCCTGACGATCCTCCAGTTCGCAGCGGTGGGCGCGATCCTCGCCGTGCACGCCTGGACCGTACGGCGCCGGGAGACCGCGCTGAAGCTGGTGGACGCCTCGCTGACCGCCCGCCGGCCGCGCGGCGCCGGGCAGTGGACGCTGCTGGCCGGCGTCCTCGCCACCGTCGCCGTCCTCCTCGTGCTGCCGCTCGCGGTGCTGGTGCAGCGGTCGCTCGCCGCGCCCGGCTTCGGCTACTACCGGGCGCTGACGAACGCGGACGGCGGCACCTTCCTGGTCGCGCCGATCCACGCCGTCGGCACCTCCCTGAGCTACGCCGCCGCGGCGACCGCCATCGCCGTGGTGATCGGCGCGCTCGCCGCCGCCGCTCTCACCCGCCGGGACGCCGGCCGGCTCGTGCGCGGCTTCGACGCGCTGCTGATGCTGCCGCTCGGGGTCTCGGCGGTGACCGTCGGCTTCGGCTTCCTGATCGCCCTGGACCGGCCGCCACTGGACCTCAGGCAGTCCTGGATCCTGGTCCCGCTCGCGCAGGCCCTGGTCGGGGTGCCCTTCGTCGTACGGACCATGCTGCCCGTGCTGCGCGCGGTGGACGTACGGCTGCGGGAGGCGGCGGCCGTGCTCGGGGCCTCGCCGTGGCGGGTGTGGCGGGAGGTCGACCTGCCGCTCGTACGGCGGGCGCTGCTGATCGCCGCCGGTTTCGCCTTCGCCGTGTCCCTGGGGGAGTTCGGGGCGACCGTGTTCATCGCGCGGCCCGACAGCCCGACGCTGCCGGTCGCCGTGGCACGGCTGATCGGCCGCCCCGGCGACCTCAACTACGGCCAGGCGATGGCCCTGTCGACGATTCTGATGGTGGTGTGCGCGGTGGCGCTGCTGGTGCTGGAGCGGCTGCTCCCCCAGTCTCGAACAAGCTCGACCGGGGGGACCCCCATCGATCGGAGCGGGGAGTTCTAGATGCTGCTGAGCCTCGATGCCGCGACCGTGCGCTTCGGCGGACGGGCCGTGCTGGACGCGGTCGACCTCTCGGTCGCCGAGCACGAGATCGTGTGCGTGCTCGGACCCAGCGGCAGCGGCAAGTCGACGCTGCTGCGCGCGGTGGCCGGGCTTCAGCCGCTGGACTCCGGACGGGTGCTGCTGGACGGGCGGGACCAGTCGGGGGTGCCGGTGCACCGGCGCGAGGTGGGGCTGATGTTCCAGGACCACCAGCTGTTCCCGCAGCGGGACGTGGCCGGCAACGTCGGTTTCGGACTGCGTATGCGCGGCGCGGTGAAGGGAGAACGGGACGCCCGGGTGGGGGAGTTGCTGGAGCTGGTCGGGCTGCCCGGGGCCGGGCGGCGTGCCGTGGCCGCGCTCTCCGGCGGGGAGCAGCAGCGGGTGGCCCTGGCCCGGGCGCTCGCCCCCCGGCCGCGACTGCTGATGCTGGACGAGCCGCTGGGCCAGCTCGACCGCTCGCTGCGGGAGCGTCTCGTCGTCGAACTGCGGGAGCTGTTCGGGCGGTTGGGCACGACCGTGCTCGCCGTCACGCACGACCAGGGCGAGGCGTTCGCCCTCGCCGACCGGGTCGTGGTGATGCGGGACGGCCGGATCGCCCAGTGGGGCACGCCACTCGAGGTGTGGCAGCGGCCGGCCGATGCGTTCGTGGCACGTTTCCTCGGCTTCGAGAACGTGGTGGAGGCGAGCGTGGACGGAGAGGTCGCGGTCACCCCGTGGGGCAAGGTGCCGGTGCCCGACGGCTCGGCCCAGGGCTCCCGCACCCTCCTCGTCCGGCCCGCCGGAGTCCGCCTGGTCCCCGCCGACGAGGGTCTGTCCTGCACGGTGACCGCGCGCACCTTCAAGGGCACCCACGTCACCGTCCACCTCCAGCCCGCCAACGCCCCGCGTCTGGAGGCGGCCTGCGCCCTGCGTACGGCACCGGAGGTCGGGGACGAGGTGGCGGTGGAGTTCGACACGGCCGAAATCCTGGTGCTGGAATGATCGCGCGGCACCTAGTGTGCGGAGCATGACGCTACTTGCCTACGACCGTTACTGCGATCAAATCACTTACCAAATCGACGAGTTGAGGTCTCTGGTCACCTCCGGGGCCGACTTGTCCAGCACCGTGCCGACCTGTCCGGACTGGACACTGGAGAAGCTGGTCCGGCACGTGGGCGGCGCCCTGCGCTGGGCCGAGGCGCTGGTCAGGACCCGCGCGCAGGAGAACATCCCGCCCACGGAGATCCCGCTGGCCGTAGGCCCCGAGGCGCAGGGCGACCCGGTCGCCCTTGACGCCTGGCTGGCGGAGACCGGCCGCATCCTCGTCGGGGCCCTCCGCGAAGCCGGACCGGACACGAAGGTGTGGACCTGGGGCGGGATCCTCGACGCCGGCTTCTGGGCCCGCCGGATGACCCACGAGATCACGATCCACCGTGCCGACGCGGCGCTCACCGCGGGCCGGCCCTACGAGGTCGACGCGGACGTGGCCGCCGACGCCGTCGACGAGTGGCTGCAGATCATGCAGTTCATCCAGCGGAGCAAGGCGCGCCCGGGCATCCAGGAGCTGCGCGGTCCGGGCCGCAGCATCCATCTGCACGCCACCGACGCCGATCCCGAGCTGAAGGCCGAGTGGGTCGTCGAGCTCGCCGAGGACGGCGTCGTCTGGCGCCGCGGTCATGAGAAGGCGAACGTCGCCCTGCGCGGGCCGCTCACCTCCGTGCTGCTCGCGTTCTGCCGCCGGCTTCCCCTGGACAGCCCCGGCTTGGAGGTGCTCGGCGAGCGGGAGGTGCTGGAGTTCTGGCTGGAGCGGGCGGCCTTGTGAACGACCGTGGCCCGCCCCCGAACTCGGGGGCGGGCCACGGATGGCGTGCGCGGGGCGTCAGCGGTTGCTGTTCGCTCCACGGCGGCGCATGCCGAAGAACACGGCGCCACCGCCGACGACGACCAGGGCGGCCGCGATGCCGGCGATCATGCCGGTGTTGGAGTCGGCACCGGTCTCGGCGAGGTTGGAGTCACCGACCGCGGGCGACGGAGCGTTGGCCTCGGTGCCCGCGGGAGCGGTGGTGCTCTCCGAGGCGGACGGCGCCGAGGACGCCTCCTGCGACGGGGACTCCTCCGACTCCGGGGCGGACTCCGACGGGGCCGGCGTCGCCGTCTCCGGCTGAGACGGCGTGGTGGAGTCGGTCGGCTCCTCGGACGGCGTCTCGGTCGGCTTCTCGGACTTGCACGCGGTCGCCGGAGCGATCAGGTTCGGCTTGATGTCCTCGTTGACCAGCTTTCCGTCCTTGCCGGCCTTGACGTGGACGCGGTAGGTGGCGTTCGGCTCCCAGTCCTCGGCGAAGGTGATCGTGGTGCCCTCACGGGACCCCTTCACCGTGAGTTCACCGACCTTGTGGTCGTCGGCGCCGTTGTTCTGGAGGAACACGGAGACGACGGCCTCGGTGCGGGAGGGGTCCTTGTCGGTGACGAGGATGACGCTCTTCTCGCCGTCACACTTGGCTTCGGCGGAGAAGTCCTTGATGTCACAGGCGAGTGCGTTACCCGCAGCGCCGAGAGCGAGAGCGGCGGACGCGGAGGCGACACCGATGATGCGCACGGTGCGTGCGGTACGGCGGGATATGGACAAGATAGCCACTTTGCCCTTCACGGGATGCCCAATTGCGGGGGGTTTGCGGGGCGTTGGGGCGACGACGAGGCCGAACCCACAGAAACCCCAGGAGGCTCAGATTTATAAGCGCTCCAGCGGGAGTGTCAATCCGAAAGCCTCCCACCGGCGTTGACTTTACCGCAATATTAACCAGGCAAATGTTTCAACGTGTTGGCAGACGTCGGGGCGGGTGCCGACGCACCCGCCCCGACCTGGTGAGCCTCCGCCCCCGCGGGCTCAGCCCTGCACCGCCGCCGGGTCCATCCACATGACCTCCCAGGTGTGGCCGTCGAGGTCGTCGAAGGCGCGGCCGTACATGAAGCCGTGGTCCTGCGCCTCGCCGCTCACGGTGGCACCGGCCGCGACCGCCTTGTCCACCAGCTCGTCGACCTTCTCGCGGCTCTCGGCGCTCAGACAGATCAGCACCTCGCTGGACCTGGTCGAGTCCGCGATCTCCTTCTTGGTGAAGTTGGCGTAGTGCTGCTTGCTGAGCAGCATCGCGACAATGGTGTCGCTGATGACGACGCAGGCGCAGTCGTCGGTGGAGAACTGGGGGTTGATGGTGTAGCCGAGGTCGGTGAAGAACTTCCTGGACGCGGCCACGTCGTTCGTCGCCAGGTTCACGAAGATCATCTGCTGGTACATGGCGGGTCTCTCCCATCGCGGTTCTGTGCCGTTCGCAGGGGTAGACCCGGGGCCGGCGCGGAACTCATCGGGGCCCCGGGACTTTTTGTGCGTCTTCTCCGGGCCCGGCGGCGAGCCGGTGGGCCGGTGGCTCAGGGGAGCAGCGGCAGTGCGGCGAGGTCGGCGACCACCAGGGTCAGCGGGAGGAACAGGGCCAGCAGGGCGCCGCAGCGCAGGAGGACGGCCGAGCGGAGCATCGTGGCCGGCGCGCCGAGCCGCCGCAGTGCCGCGGTGGTGTCGGCACGGGACTGCCTCGCCTCGACGGCGGCGATCAGGAGGGTGGCCAGGGCGCAGCCGGTGACGAGCACCGTGCCCAGTGCCGTCAGCGGGCCGAACGGCCGGGCGGTGCCGTCGTAGGCCGCGATCATGGCGTACGTCCCCGACGCCACCGCGCAGACCACGCCCAGCGGGCGGCCGACGCGGCCCGCCTCCGCCATCAGGACGCGTCCGGCAAGGAGCCGCAGGGCTCCCGGGCGCGCGGCCTGGAGCACACGGCCGCACAGGTGGGTGAGGCCGGGGCCGGCCAGGGCGAGGCCGAGGGCGGTCATCAGCCAGCCGACGAGCACCGTGGCGGAGTCGGCCGCAAGCCCGCCGGGCAGGGCCGGTCCCGGGGTGGCCGCGGAGTCGGCGGACTGTCCGGCGTACGCCTCCACGGTCAGGCCGGCGGCGAGCACGGCGATGCCCCAGGGGAGCCCGGCGGGCGCCTGTCGCGGGGCCGGTGGCCGGTGGGGACCGGAGCCGTCACGCACACTTTCGCCCCCGCCGCCCCCGAGCGCGCCGGACGCCCCGGCCAGCTCCGCCGCGGCCAGGTCGGCCTCGGTCCGGTCTGTCTCGGCGAGGTGGGTCCCGGTCACGTCCGCGCCGGCCAGGCCGGGCCCGCTCGGGTCGGTCAGGGCGGGTTCGGTTCCGGTCAGGCGGGTCCGGGCCCGGTCGGTCCCCGTCGGATCGGTCCCCGTCGGATCGGCCCCGGTCGGGTCGGGGCCGGTCAGGGCACTGCGGGGCAGGTCACCGACCAGGTCCGTACCCGTCAGGTCCGCCCCGGTCACGTCTTCCCCGGCCGGGGCGTCCCCGGTTCGCACCGTGCTGACGGCCGTGTCCCGGGGCCGGGTCGCGCAGGCCGTCGCCGAGCCGCCCCGGCGCGTGGCGGTGCCGTCGCCGAGCCGGGCGCCGAACCGGCCGTACGCGCCGAACGTCTCCGGCGTGCCGGTGCGGCGGTACGCCCCGAAGCGGCCGTACCGCCGGCCCGAAGGCCCGGGCGCCGAGGGCCGCGCCTCGCGGGGGCGCAGCACCAGCGCGACCGCCACGGAGGCGAGGACGGGGACGACGGCCAGCAGGGTCAGCACCGCCGGCACCGGCAGCGGCTCCCCGGCCGCGAGGAACGCCTGCGCCGCGCCGTCGCCGCGCAGGTACACGAAGACCAGCAGCGCGAGCAGCGAGCCGAGCCCGCAGGCCAGGGCGGTGGTGGCCGCCGAGACGGCCATCAGCCGGCCCTGGCCGAGACCGAGCGCCGAGAGACCGACCCGGGGACGGGTCCCCGGGTCGGTACGGGCCACCGCGACCGCGAGGTACAGCGTCGCGGCCAAAGGCAGCACGCACCAGGACAGCCGCAGTGCGGCCGCGGCCGCGTGCTCCGGGTGGCCGAGCGCGTAGCCGAGGCTGGACAGCAGCAGGAAGCCCGTGCCCGCCGACGCCGCGGCGACCGCCAGGCGGCGCAGCTGGACGCCCGGGCGGGCGACGCGGATCAGACGGAGAGCGAGCACGCGGCCCGGCCTTCCGCGGTGTCGCCGACCGGGGGCAGGTGCACGGTCCTCACGCACCGTCCGTCGAGCACCGCCACCTTCCGGTCGGCGAGGGCCGCGGTCGCGGGGTCGTGCGTGGCGAGCACGACCGTGATGCCGTGCGAGCGCGCCGCGGTGGTGAGCGTGCGCAGCACATGGGCGCGGTCGGCGCGGTGCAGCGGGGCCGTCGGCTCGTCCGCGAACAGCACCGTGGGGAAGGGGGCGAGCGCGCGGGCGATGCAGACGCGCTGGCGTTCGGCCTGGCGCAGCCGGTGCGGGCGCATCCGCGCCAGGTCGCCGACGTCGAGGCGCTCCAGCCACTCCAGGGCGGCCGCCTTGGCCCGCCGCCGGCTGGTGCCGCGCAGCATCAGGGGCAGGGCCGTGTTCTCCCAGACGTTCAGCTCCGGTACGAGCACGGGCGCGGGGTCGACCCAGCCGAACCGGTCCCTGCGCAGCCGTTCACGGGCCAGCGGGCCGAGGCTGTGCAGGGGAACGCTGTTGAACCAGACCTCGCCGCGCCGCACCCGCGTCATGCCGGACAGGCACCGCAGCAGGGTGGTCTTGCCGCTGCCGCTCGGCCCGCTCACGGCGAGGATCTCGCCCTGCGCCACACCGAGGGAGACGCCGCCGAGAGCGGGCGAGCCGTCGTCGTGGGTGTAGTGCAGGGCCCGCGCCCAGAGCACCTCGTTCTCCGGTGGGACGTCCATGGGCGTACACCTCGGTTCTCATCGGGAATGCCGTGCCGTGTCCCCCGTACGGGCGAACGAGTTCGAAGACCTCGGGTCACGGAGCCGGTCCGACGCAGAGTGACGCGTCAACAGCACGCTAGGCAGCCCCTGTCAGGAGCCCGGACAGCACACGGCCCCGGGCCGCCGTTTCTCACTCGAACGGTCGACACCGGGGCCGGTGATGATCAGCTGATCGCAGGTGTGCGGCTTTCGCGTGGCCGTCGGGCCGCCGCGGTCACAGCTTGGTCCACGCCTCCGTCAGGGTCGCGCGCAGGATCTGCTCGATCTCGTCGAAGGTCTCCTGGTTGGAGATCAGCGGCGGGGCGAGCTGGATGACCGGGTCGCCGCGGTCGTCGGCACGGCAGTACAGACCGTTGTCGAACAGCGCCTTGGAGAGGAAGCCGTACAGGACCCGCTCGGTCTCCTCCTCGTTGAAGGACTCCTTGGTGTGCTTGTCCTTCACCAGCTCGATGCCGTAGAAGAAGCCGTTGCCGCGGACGTCGCCGACGATCGGCAGGTCGTGCAGCTTCTGCAGGGTGGAGAGGAAGGCGCCCTCGTTGTCCAGCACGTGCTGGTTGAGGCCCTCGCGCTCGAACAGGTCGAGGTTGGCCAGGCCCACCGCGGCGGAGACCGGGTGGCCGCCGAAGGTGTAGCCGTGCAGGAAGGTGTTGTCGCCCTTGTAGAACGGCTCGGCCAGGCGGTCGGAGACGATGCACGCGCCGATCGGGGAGTAGCCCGAGGTCATGCCCTTGGCACAGGTGATCATGTCCGGGACGTAGCCGAACTTGTCACAGGCGAAGGTGGTGCCCAGGCGGCCGAAGGCGCAGATGACCTCGTCGGAGACGAGCAGCACGTCGTACTGGTCGCAGATCTCGCGCACGCGCTGGAAGTATCCGGGCGGCGGCGGGAAGCAGCCGCCGGCGTTCTGCACCGGCTCCAGGAAGACCGCGGCGACCGTGTCGGGGCCCTCGAAGAGGATCTGCTGCTCGATCTGGTCGGCGGCCCAGCGGCCGAAGGCCTCCGGGTCGTCACCGAAGATCGGGGCGCGGTAGATGTTGGTGTTCGGCACCTTGTGCGCGCCCGGAACCAGCGGCTCGAACGGCGCCTTCAGGCCCGGCAGGCCGGTGATGGACAGGGCGCCCTGCGGTGTGCCGTGGTAGGCGACCGCGCGGGATATGACCTTGTACTTGGTGGGCTTGCCGACCAGCTTGAAGTACTGCTTGGCGAGCTTCCAGGCGGTCTCGACCGCCTCGCCGCCGCCGGTGGTGAAGAAGACCTTGTTCAGGTCGCCCGGGGCGTGGTGCGCCAGACGCTCGGCCAGCTCGACGGCCTTGGGGTGGGCGTAGGACCAGACGGGGAAGAACGCCAGCTCCTGCGCCTGCTTGGACGCGGTCTCGGCCAGCTCCGTGCGGCCGTGACCGGCCTGGACCACGAACAGACCCGCGAGACCGTCGAGGTAGCGCCTGCCCTTGTCGTCGTAGATGTAGGTGCCCTCGCCGCGCACGATCGTCGGCACGGGGGCGTTCTCGTACGAGGACATGCGGGTGAAGTGCATCCACAGGTGATCGTACGCGGTACGGCTGAGGTCCTTGCTCACGGTTATCGGGTTCCCCACATGTAGGTCTGCTTCTTGAGCTTGAGGTAGACGAAGCTCTCGGTGGAGCGCACGCCGGGCAGCGCCCGGATGCGTTTGTTGATGACGTCCAGCAGCTGGTCGTCGTCCTCGCAGACGATCTCGGCGAGGATGTCGAACGAGCCCGCGGTCATCACCACGTACTCGACTTCCGACATGCCGGTCAGAGCGTCGGCCACGGACTCCGCGTCGCCCTCGACGTTGATCCCGACCATCGCCTGCCGGCGGAAGCCCACGGTGAGCGGGTCGGTCACGGCGACGATCTGCATCACGCCCTGGTCGAGCAGCTTCTGGACGCGCTGGCGCACGGCGGCCTCGGACAGGCCGACGGCCTTGCCGATGGCGGCGTACGGACGGCGGCCGTCCTCCTGCAACTGCTCGATGATGGCGAGGGAGACGGCGTCCAGGTTCGGGCTGCTGCCGTTCCTGGACTCGCGGGGATCCCTCTGCTCTGCGCTTCGACTGGGCACGACCATACTCTGCACGACGTATCGACCGTTCCGCAAGGTCGGGGCGATGAAATTCGTTGTTTGCGACACCAAGACGTGCGGATTTCGCAGAACTCGCGCTGGCAGGGGTGTTGAAAACGTGGCACCGCGGACTAGGGTGGGTGCCTCAGCGATGGGACATCTTGAACAGGACCAGGAGGGCCGGGCAGTGAGCACCGAGCTGGGACGGCTGCGCAAGCTCCGTAACTACATCGACGGCGAGTTCCGCGACGCCGCCGACGGACGGACCACCGAGGTGGTCAACCCCGCGACCGGCGACGCGTACGCGACCGCGCCGCTCTCCGGGCAGGCGGACGTCGACGCCGCCATGGCCGCCGCCGCCGCGGCCTTCCCGGGCTGGCGCGACACCACCCCGGCCGAGCGCCAGAAGGCTCTGCTGAAGATCGCGGACGCCTTCGAGGAGCGCGCCGAGGAACTGATCGCGGCCGAGGTGGAGAACACGGGCAAGCCCATCGGGCTGACCCGCTCCGAGGAGATCCCGCCGATGGTCGACCAGATCCGCTTCTTCGCGGGTGCGGCGCGGATGCTCGAGGGCCGCTCGGCCGGCGAGTACATGGAGGGGCTGACCTCGATCGTCCGCCGCGAGCCGATCGGCGTCTGCGCGCAGGTCGCGCCGTGGAACTACCCGATGATGATGGCCGTGTGGAAGTTCGCCCCGGCGCTCGCCGCGGGCAACACGGTGGTCCTGAAGCCGTCGGACACCACCCCGGCCTCCACGGTCCTGATCGCCGACATCATCGGCTCGGTCCTGCCCAAGGGCGTCTTCAACGTCATCTGCGGCGACCGCGACACCGGCCGTCTGATGGTGGAGCACCCGACCCCGGCGATGGCCTCCATCACCGGTTCCGTGCGCGCCGGCATGTCGGTCGCCGAGTCGGCCTCCAAGGACCTCAAGCGCGTCCACCTGGAGCTGGGCGGCAAGGCCCCGGTCGTGGTGTTCGAGGACACCGACATCGACAAGGCCGTCGAGGACATCTCGGTCGCCGGCTTCTTCAACGCCGGCCAGGACTGCACGGCCGCCACCCGCGTCCTCGTGCACGAGTCCATCCACGACGCGTTCGTCTCCGCGCTCGCCAAGGCCGCGGCCGAGACGAAGACCGGGCAGCCGGACGACGAGGACGTCCTGTTCGGCCCGCTCAACAACCCCAACCAGCTCAAGCAGGTGGCGGGCTTCATCGAGCGGCTGCCCGCCCACGCCAAGGTCGAGGCCGGCGGCCACCAGGTCGGCGACAAGGGCTACTTCTACGCCCCGACCGTCGTCTCGGGCCTGAAGCAGGACGACGAGATCATCCAGAGGGAGGTCTTCGGCCCGGTCATCACCGTGCAGTCCTTCTCGGACGAGGACCAGGCCGTGGAGTGGGCCAACGGCGTCGAGTACGCGCTGGCCTCGTCGGTGTGGACCAAGGACCACTCCCGCGCCATGCGGATGTCCAAGAGGCTCGACTTCGGCTGCGTGTGGATCAACACCCACATCCCGCTGGTCGCCGAGATGCCGCACGGCGGCTTCAAGAAGTCCGGCTACGGCAAGGACCTGTCGGCGTACGGCTTCGAGGACTACACGCGCATCAAGCACGTCATGACGTCGCTCGACGCGTGACACGCCGGCCGGGCGGTTCGCCCGCTCGCGGCCCCGGACGGAGGACGGACCGTCCGGGGCCGCGGTGCGTCCGCGGCGGGAAGCCCGAGGTGCGGCCGGGCGTTGATCGACAAGGTGTCGGGTCCCTCCCGGCGTGCTCGACGCTGCGTCGATTGTCCGGCCGCGGACAGGGACGGCATCCTTGGCCGGTGCCCAAGACTCCGAAGACGCCCCCGCTCTCCCGCCGGTCCCTGCTGCGCGCCCTGGGCGGCACGGCCGCGCTCGGTGCGCTCGCCGGCTGCGGGGTGCCCGCCGCCTACGTCCAGCCCGGTGACCGCGCCATCCCGGACGCCTCCGCCAACGACCACCGGCTGATCTGGGCGAACTGGCCGCTCTACATCGACACCGACGACAAGCACCCGAACAGGCGGCCCACCCTTGAGGCCTTCGAGAAGCGCTCGGGCATCGCCGTCGACTACGTCGAGGAGATCAACGACAACGACGAGTTCTTCGGCAAGATCAGCCCGTCGCTGATGAACCATCAGGACCCCGGCCGCGATCTCGTCGTGATCAGCGACTGGCTGTGCGCGCGGTTCGTCCGGCTGGGCTGGGTGCAGGAGATGGACCGTGCCCGTCAGCCGCAGGTGGCCAAGTACCTCGACCCGCTGCTGCGCGACCCCGCCTTCGACCCGGGACGCAAGTTCACGATGCCGTACCAGTCGGGCATCACCGGCATCGCCTACAACCGCCGCAAGCTCGGCCGCGAGATCCGCCAGGTCTCCGACCTGTGGGCGAGCGACCTCAAGGGCCGCGTCACCCTGCTGTCCGGCCTGGACGAGGCGTTCGCCCTGCTGATGCAGGCCAACGGCGTGGACATCACCAAGTGGAGGACCCGCGACTTCGACAAGGTCTGCGACCAGGTGGAGCGGCAGGTCCACAAGGGCCAGATCCGCCGCTTCACCGGCAACGACTACACCAAGGACCTGGTCACCGGGGACGTCCTGGCCTGCCAGGCCTACTCGGGCGACGTGATCCAGCTCCAGGCCGACAACCCCGACATCCGCTTCGTCGTGCCCGAGGAGGGCGCCGAACTGTGGTCGGACTCCTGGATGATCCCCAACCGGGCCGGGCACAAGGCCAACGCGGAACGCCTGATCGACTACTACTACGACCCCGAGGTGGCCGCGGAACTCGCCACCTGGGTCAACTACGTCTGCCCCGTCCCGGCGGCGCAGGGCGTGCTCGCCGACTCCAAGGACAAGGACACCGCCGAACTCGCCGAGAACCCGCTGATCTTCCCCGACGCGACCATGCGCAAGCGCCTCGCCATCGCCCGCGACATGTCCTCCGAGGAACGCGTGGACTTCGCCAAGCGCTGGAACGCCATCGTCGGCCTTTGACTTGCACCTCGGGCTGAAGCCCGGGGCTTCTGCACTGATCCGGAGCGTGCGGCGCCCGGCGGATCGTCGCCGGGGAGGGCAGCCGTCCCCGACGCGACCCGGACCAAGTGACGGACCGCACCGGGGTGCTGTTCGGGGCCGCCCCCCTACGGTGCCGCGGTTCGACCGGTGCGCAGGGTGTGCAGCAGGTCGACGCGGTTGGTCGTGATCGAGTCGACGCCCAGGTCGAGCAGACGGCGCAGGGAGCGGCGGGTGTCGGGGGTCCAGACGGACAGCAGGTGGCCGCCGCGGTGGACGCGGGCGGCGAGGTCCCGGTCCACCAGCGTGAAGCGGTAGTTCAGCCACCGGGGCCGCACCGCGTCCAGCAGCCCGGCCCGCGGCGGCGCGAGGGTCGTCCAGGTCAGCGCGATCTCGGCGGCCGGGTCGGCGGCGCGCACGGCGAGCATGGCCTCGGCGCCCGCGCAGTAGTACACGCGGTCCCGGGCCCCGCACGCGTCGACCACGTCGACGATCCGCCGCACCGCCCGCGGGCGGGCCGGGCCCGGCAGGTCGATCATCACCCGGCCGTCGCCCGTCGCGGTGAGCGCGTCCTCCAGCGTGGGCACCAGACCGTCCGTCACATCGCGCACCTCCGCCGCGGACAGCGCGTGCAGCGGCCGGTCGTGGGCCCACAGCCGCTTCAGCGACTCGTCGTGGAGCAGCACCGGGACACCGTCCCGGGTCAGCCGTACGTCGATCTCGACCGCGTCCGCGCCCTGGTCGAACGCGGAGCGCAGCGAGCCGACGGTGTTCTCACGGAAACGGTAGGGGTCGCCGCGGTGTGCCACGGCGGTCACGGTCTGCATGTGCCCCATTGTGTCCCGCCGGGTCCCGCTCAGGGCGCGAGCCACCGTGCGGTGTAGGCGTCGATCTCGCCAGCGACGCGTGCCTTGCCGGCCGGGTCCATGAAGGAGGCGTGCACCGCGTTCTTGGCCAGCTCGGCCAGACCCCGCTCGTCGAGGTCGAGCAGCCGGCCGGCCACGGCGTACTCGTTGTTGAGGTCCGTGCCGAACATCGGCGGGTCGTCGGAGTTGACGGTGACGAGGACCCCGGCGCGGGCGAACTCCTTGATGGGGTGCTCCTCGATGGTGCGCACCGCCCGGGTGGCGATGTTGGAGGTCGGGCAGACCTCCAGCGGGATGCGGTGCTCGGCGAGGTGGGCGAGCAGCTTCGGGTCCTGGGCGGAGCTGGTGCCGTGGCCGATGCGCTCGGCACGCAGTTCGGTCAGCGCGTCCCACACCGTCTGGGGCCCGGTGGTCTCGCCGGCGTGCGGGACGGAGCGCAGCCCGGCGGCGATCGCCCGGTCGAAGTAGGGCTTGAACTTGGGCCGCGGTACTCCGATCTCGGGCCCGCCGAGCCCGAACGAGACCAGGCCCTCCGGGCGCAGCCGGTCGTCGGTGGCGAGCCGGGCGGTCTCCTCGGCCGACTCCAGTCCGGCCTCGCCGGGGATGTCGAAGCACCAGCGCAGTACGGTCCCGAACTCGGACTCCGCCGCCTTGCGGGCGTCCTCGATCGCGTCCATGAAGGCGCGCTCGTCGATGCCCCGCCGAGTGGAGGAGAACGGCGTGATGGTGAGCTCCGCGTAGCGGACCTGCTGCCGGGCCAGGTCGCGGGCCACCTCGTAGGTCAGCAGCCGGACGTCCTCCGGGGTGCGGATCAGGTCCACGACGGACAGGTACACCTCGATGAAGTGGGCGAAGTCCGTGAAGGTGAAGTAGTCGGTCAGGGCCTCGGGGTCGGTGGGCACCTTGGAGTCGGGGTGGCGGGCGGCCAGCTCGGAGACGATCCGGGGGGAGGCGGAGCCGACGTGGTGCACGTGCAGTTCGGCCTTGGGCAGTCCGGCGATGAAGGCCTGCCGGTCACGTGGCGCCTGCGGGTCGAGCAGCGTGTGCGGGCCACGGGGTGCGTACTGGTCGGTCAAGGGTTCCCTCCCCGGGAAGGGCGCCGCGGGCCCTCGGGCGCGGCGCGGGTGATCGGCTGATCGGTGAGCACCGTCATCGTAGGCGCATGCCTCGCCGTGGCCACCGGCCCGCCTCCCTGAGCGGCGGCGGAGCCGCCCGGTGCCCGGCGGTCCGCCCGCGCCGGCCAGGCCTTAGCATGGCGGGGCGATCGATCGAGGGGGAGACGAGGACATGACGGACGGAACGCAGGCCGGCGGTGGAGCGGGAGCCGAGGATCCATGGGCGCCGCCCGGTAGCAGACCCTCTCTGGAGAAGAACCCGTCGGCCCCGGCGCAGCCTTCCGGGCCGGAGCAGCCGTCCGGCTTCCCCCCGCCCTCCGTGCACGACCAGGAGACGATGATCTCGATGCCGGGGGCCGGTTTTCCGTCACCCGGCTACGGCGCTCCCACCGCGGGCTCCGTACCGCCGCCGCCCGTCGCGCCCACCGGTCCGGGCATGACCACCGGCCCGGTCCCCGGCGGGTACGGCTACCCCGCCTATCCGGCAGCGGGCCAGGGCTGGCCCGGCATGCCGATGCCCCCGCAGAACGGGATGGGCACCGCCGCCATGGTGCTCGGCATCCTGTCCTGCGTGATGTTCTGCGTCTACGGCATCTTCAGCGTGGTGCTCGGGGTCCTCGCCGTGGTCTTCGGCGTCAAGGGCCGCCGTAAGGCCGATCGGGGCGAGGCCAACAACCGCGGCCAGGCCCAGGCCGGCCTGATCACGGGAATCATCGGTATCGTCCTCGGCGTCGTCACGCTCGCCCTGGTGATCCTCGGCGTCGTCTATGTCAACACCGTCGAGGTCTCGGACAGCTCCCCGGACGAGGGTGCCCGCGCCCCCCTGCCGGCCGTGACCGTCCTGACCGACCGCTGACACCGGGGCCGGCCCGCACTCCGCGCGGGCCGGTCAGCTCGCCCGCGTACCGGTACCGGCCCGCAGCCGCTCGCGTGCCTCCATCAGGGCGAAGCCCAGCAGGTTCGGCCCGCGCCAGCGCTCCGGATCGGCCGCCGCCTCGTCGCCCGCGGCCAGTCCGATGCCCCATATCCGGTCCACCGGACTGGCCTCCACCAGCACTCGCTCGCCCGTGGCCAGCAGGAACTCGCGCAGCGCGGGGTGGGCGGCGAACTTGTGGACGCTGCCGTCCACCACGATCCGGAACCGCTCGCGCTCCCATACGCGCTCGTCGAAGCCGCGCACGAGCCGCCCCTCCTTCTTGGCCTCGGCCGGATGCCGCGCGGCCAGCACCCGCCGCTCCGCCTCGGCGTCCCCGAACAGCCGCGCCTTGCCGGCCATCATCCAGTGCTCCGCGGTCGCGTACGGCACCGCGTCCACCGTGAACGGCGACGGCCACCACTGACTCAGACAGCTCGGTCCGACCCGGCCGTCCGGGTGCGGCCGATGTCCCCAGAAGTGCAGGTAGCGCACGCGCCTTCCCGCGCTGACTTCCCTGGTCAGAGCCTGCCAGGAGTCGATGTTCCCCATGCACGCGAGTGTGGCACGCACCACTGACACACCGTCCTGCCTTTTCCGTGCCGACTCGACACCTGGTCGACAGATTCCGTCGCGTAACCAAAAGGCAACAACGGAATCACTTGTTGCGGCCCCTGTCCTCTGCCAGGATCGGCACTCAAATCGAGCTGGAGCTACGCCACCCACCCTCGGAGACCGAGGAGCGACGGCGGAGGAGAGCGACATGTACAACCCGGGCACCGCAACCCCGGACCGATTCCCGGCGCAGGACCGCTTCGCGGACGGCGCGCAGTACATCTCCGGCCGGCTGACCAAGGGCACCTCGGGCAGCAGCCACGCGGTCGTCGACCCTGCCACCGGCGACGAGGTCTTCACCTACGAGCTGGCCGGACCCGAGGACGTCGACGCCGCGGTGGCCGCCGCGCGCGAGGCGTTCCCCGGCTGGGCGGGCGCCACGCCCGGCGACCGCTCGGACGCGCTGCACCGCTTCGCGGCCGTGCTCGCCGACCGGGCGGAGGACTTCGCCCGCGCCGAGTCCCTCCAGTGCGGCAAGCCGCTGAAGCTGACCCGTGAGTTCGACGTGCCGGGCACGATCGACAACGCCGCCTTCTTCGCGGGCGCCGCCCGGCATCTTCAGGGTCAGGCGGCCGGCGAGTTCTCCGGCGACCACACGTCCTACGTCCGCCGTGAGCCCATCGGCGTCGTCGGCTCCATCGCGCCCTGGAACTACCCGCTCCAGATGGCCGCCTGGAAGATCCTCCCGGCGGTCGCCGCGGGCAACACCATCGTGCTCAAGCCCGCCGAGCTGACCCCGCTGACCTCGCTGATGTTCGCCCAGGCCGCCACCGACGCGGGCATCCCGGACGGCGTGATCAACATCGTCACCGGCACCGGCCGGGTGGCGGGCGAGCACCTGATCGGCCACCCGGACGTGGCCATGACGTCTTTCACCGGCTCCACCGCCGTCGGCAAGCGGGTCGCCGAGATCGCCACGGCGACCGTCAAGCGCCTGCACCTGGAGCTCGGCGGCAAGGCGCCCTTCGTGGTCTTCGACGACGCCGACCTGGAGGCCGCCGTCAACGGAGCGGTCGCGGGCGCGCTCATCAACACCGGGCAGGACTGCACGGCCGCCACGCGCGCGTACGTGCAGCGTCCCCTGTACGAGGAGTTCGTCGCGCGGACGGCCGCCCTGATGGAGACCGTCCGGCTGGGCGACCCGTTCGCGGCCGGCACCGACCTCGGCCCGCTGATCTCGCACGTCCAGCGCGACCGTGTCGCCGGTTTCGTCGACCGGGCGCGTGCCTACGCACGCGTGGTCACCGGCGGTGAGGCTCCCCGGGGCGCCCTCGAGGCCGGGGCGTACTATCGCCCCACTCTCGTCGCGGACGCGGCGCAGGACAGCGAGATCGTCCAGTCGGAGATCTTCGGTCCGGTACTGGTCGTACTGCCGTTCGACAGTGATGATGAGGGGATCCGTCTGGCCAACGACACCCCGTACGGTCTGGCGGCCTCGGCGTGGAGCCGGGACGTCTACCGGGCCAACCGCGCGACGCGGGAGATCAAGGCGGGGTGCGTATGGGTCAACGACCACATTCCGATCATCAGCGAGATGCCGCACGGCGGTTATAAGCAGTCCGGCTTCGGCAAGGACATGTCCTCGTACTCGTTCGAGGAATACACGCAGATCAAGCACGTCATGTTCGACAACACGGCGGTGGCCCGCAAGGACTGGCACCGCACGATCTTCGGGGACCGATAGCAACGACCAGGCCACGATTCAGGCCACCTTCCCGAAAGGGCACCACGCGCATGGAGCAGTACGAGCCCGACCGCCTCACCCCGGCCCAGCTGGCCGCCGTGCAGCGCAGCTTCCGCAACGGCAGGGCTTCTTTCAGCCGCCGTTCGCTGCTGCGCGCCTCAGCGGGCGGCGCGCTCACGGTCGGGGGACTCGGGGCGCTGAGCGCCTGCGGGATCCCCCCGGCCGGCCAGGCACAGGGCGGCACCTCCGCCGAGGACCACTCGGCCAAGGAGAAGGCCGTGAACTTCTCCAACTGGCCCGTGTACATCGACGTCGACGAGAGCGGCAAGCAGCACCCCACGCTCGACGAGTTCACCCGGCAGACCGGCATCAAGGTCAAGTACACCGAGGACATCAACGACAACAACGAGTTCTTCGGCAAGATCAAGCCGCAGCTCGCCTCCGGCCAGGACACGGGCCGGGACCTCATGGTTCTCACCGACTGGCTGGCCGCCCGGATGATCCGGCTGGGTTGGGTGGAGAAGCTGGACCCGGCGAACCTGCCGCACGCCTTCGCCAACCTGTCCCAGCAGTTCCGCGGCCCGGACTGGGACCCGGGACGCGCCTATTCCTACCCCTACCAGGGTGTCTCGAACGTCATCGCCTACAACAAGAAGGCGCTCGACGGCATCGAGGTGAAGTCGATCTCCGACATGCTGGACAACCCCAAGCTCAAGGGCCGGGTCGCCTTCCTGTCGGAGATGCGCGACACCATGGGCATGATGCTGATCGACATGGGCAAGGACCCGGCGAAGTTCACCGACGACGACTACGACGCGGCGATCGCCCGCCTGCAGAAGGCCGTCGACAAGGGGCAGATACGCCGCTTCACCGGCAACGACTACACGTCCGACCTGAGCAAGGGCGACGTCGCCGTGTGCCTCGCCTGGGGCGGTGACATCGTCCAGCTCCAGTCGGACAGCGCCGATGTCGACTACATCCTTCCGGAGGCCGGATTCACGGTGGCCAACGACAACCTGATGGTTCCCCGCGGGGCCCGCCACAAGGCCAACGCCGAACGGCTGATCGACTTCTACTACCAGCCGAAGCAGGCCGCCCAGCTCGTCGCATACACAGCCTTCATCAGCCCCGTCGACGGGGCGCGCGAGGAACTGGCCAAGATCGACAAGTCGGCGGCGGACAACCCGCTGATCTTCCCCACCAAGGACATGGTGGCCAGGTCCCACTCCTTCCGCGCCTTGAGCGACAAGGAAGAGGCGGCCTACGAAGCGAAGTTCGCGAAGCTCACAGGGGCGTGACGAGAATGACGACGAAAGACAACAGCGGCGACGTCCGCCTCTCCCAGATCGGCAAGCGCTACGGCGCCTTCACCGCCGTACACCCGCTGGACCTGACCGTGCCGCAGGGGTCATTCTTCGCCCTGCTCGGTGCTTCCGGCTGCGGCAAGACCACCACCCTGCGCATGATCGCGGGTCTGGAGGAGCCCACGCAGGGCACCGTGCACCTCGGCGACCAGGACGTGACGCACCTGCCGCCGTACAAACGCCCGGTGAACACGGTCTTCCAGTCCTACGCCCTCTTCCCGCACCTCGACATCTTCGAGAACGTCGCCTTCGGTCTGCGCCGGCGCGGCATCAAGTCGGTGAAGAAGCAGGTCGAGGAGATGCTCGACCTGGTGCAGCTGGGCGAGCAGGCCCGCAAGAAGCCGCACCAGCTCTCCGGCGGCCAGCAGCAGCGCGTCGCGGTCGCCCGCGCGCTGATCAACCACCCCAAGGTGCTGCTGCTGGACGAGCCGCTCGGCGCCCTGGACCTGAAGCTGCGCCGGCAGATGCAGCTGGAGCTCAAGCGCATCCAGACCGAGGTCGGCATCACCTTCATCCACGTCACGCACGACCAGGAAGAGGCCATGACCATGGCCGACACGGTCGCCGTGATGAACGGCGGACGGGTGGAGCAGCTCGGCTCGCCCACCGACCTCTACGAGAACCCGCAGACGACGTTCGTCGCGAACTTCCTCGGCACCTCCAACCTGATCGAGGCCGAGGTCGACTCCAGCAGCGGCGAGGAGGTCGTCCTGAAGGCGGGCGGCGGCAAGCTGTTCCTGCCCCGGGCGCGATGTTCCGCCCCGGCGGCGACCGGCGGCAAGGTGCTCGTGGGCGTCCGCCCGGAGAAGATCTCGCTGACCCACGCCGACGACGCGGGCGGGATACCCGACGGCCGCAACCGCATCACCGGCCGGATCTCCGAGTCGAGCTTCATCGGCGTCTCCACGCAGTACGTGATCGACAGCCCCGTCTGCCCCGATTTCGAGGTCTACGCCCAGAACATCGACCGCGACGCCCGCCTGGTGCCCGGCGCCGAGGTCGTCCTGCACTGGAACCCGGCCCACACGTTCGGCCTGGACGCGGCTCAGGATATCGACGCCGGCGTCGAGAGTGTCGAGGAGGACGCAGCCTGATGGCCGCCGTCACCGAGGCGCCCTCGCCGCCCGCCGCCCAGCAGACGAGACCGCCGCGCAGGCGGGGCCGCCTCACGCCGTACTGGCTGCTGCTGCCCGGCATCCTGTGGCTGGTCGTCTTCTTCGCGCTGCCGATGATCTACCAGGCGTCCACGTCCGTGCAGACCGGCTCCCTGGAGCACGGCTACGAGGTCACCTGGCACTTCGCGACCTACTGGGACGCGCTGTCCCAGTACTGGCCGCAGTTCGTCCGCTCGGTCCTGTACGCGGCCTCGGCGACGATCCTGTGCCTGCTGCTCGGCTACCCGCTGGCGTATCTCATCGCCTTCCGCGCGGGCCGCTGGCGCAACCTGATCATGATCCTTGTGATCGCGCCGTTCTTCACCAGCTTCCTGATCCGGACCCTGGCCTGGAAGACGATCCTCGCCGACGGCGGCCCGGTCGTGGGCGCCCTCAACGCGCTGCACGTCCTGGATGTCACCAACTGGCTCGGCTGGACCGCGGGCGACCGGGTGCTCGCCACCCCGATGGCGGTGGTGTGCGGTCTGACGTACAACTTCCTGCCGTTCATGATCCTGCCGCTGTACACCTCGCTGGAGCGCATCGACTCGCGGCTGCACGAGGCGGCGGGCGACCTGTACGCCAAGCCGTTCACCACCTTCCGCAAGGTCACCTTCCCGCTGTCGATGCCGGGCGTGGTCTCCGGCACGCTGCTGACCTTCATCCCGGCGGCCGGCGACTACGTCAACGCGGACCTGCTCGGCTCCACCGACACCCGCATGGTCGGCAACGTCATCCAGACGCAGTTCCTGAGGATCCTGGACTATCCGACGGCCGCGGCCCTGTCCTTCATCCTCATGGCCGCGATCCTCGCCATGATCACCATCTACATCCGCAAGTCCGGCACGGAGGATCTGGTTTAAATGGCCTTCGTCAACTGGCTCAAGCGCCACCTCGTCGTCCTCGCCGGACTGCTGACGCTCGGATACCTGCTCCTGCCGAACGTCATCGTCACGGTCTTCTCCTTCAACAAGCCGAAGGGCCGCTTCAACTACCAGTGGCAGGCGTTCTCCATGGACGCCTGGAAGGACCCGTGCGGTGTCGCCGACATGTGCGGATCACTGTCGATCAGCCTCCAGATCGCCGTCTGGGCCACGATCGGCGCCACCGCCCTCGGCACGATGATCGCCTTCGCGCTGGTCCGCTACCGCTTCCGCGCGCGGGGCACCGTGAGCTCGCTGATCTTCCTGCCGATGGCGATGCCCGAGGTGGTCATGGCGGCCTCGCTGCTCACCCTGTTCCTCAACATGGGCGCGCAGCTCGGCTTCTGGACCATCCTGATCTCGCACATCATGTTCTGCCTCAGCTTCGTCGTCGTCGCCGTCAAGGCGCGCGTGATGTCGATGGACCCGAGGCTGGAGCAGGCCGCGCAGGACCTGTACGCCGGACCGGTGCAGACCTTCCTCCGGGTCACCCTGCCGATCGCGGCCCCCGGTATCGCCGCGGGCGCGATGCTCGCCTTCGCGCTGTCGTTCGACGACTTCATCATCACGAACTTCAACGCGGGCTCGACCGTGACCTTCCCGATGTTCGTCTGGGGTTCGGCGCAGCGCGGCACACCCGTCCAGATCAACGTCATCGGTACGGCCATGTTCGTCATCGCCGTGCTGATCGTCCTGGTCTCCATGGCCGTCGCCAACCGCCGGGCCAGGCAGAAGGCCTGACACCCTCCCACCGCACTGACGAAATTGACTCTGTAGGGAGTTGAAATCATGGCCCGTAGCGCCATGAGCCGTGAGAACGACTGGACCACATCCCTCTCCGAGGCCCAGCCGGTCCCGTACTGGCTGGACGACCCCGGCAGGCCCCGCCCGGAACCGGCGCTGACCGGTGCCGAGACCTGCGACCTGCTGGTGGTCGGGGGTGGTTACAGCGGACTGTGGACCGCGCTGATCGCCAAGGAGCGCGACCCCGACACGGACGTGGTGCTGGTGGAGGGCCGCGAGGTGGGCTGGGCCGCCTCCGGTCGCAACGGCGGCTTCTGCGCCGCCTCCCTCACGCACGGACTGGCCAACGGCCTGGCCCGCTGGCCGAAGGAGATCCACAAGCTGGAGGAGCTGGGCGCCCGCAACCTCGACGCCATCGAGGAGACGGTCGCCCGCCACTCCATCGACTGCGAGTTCGAGCGCACCGGCGAACTCGACGTCGCCACCGAGCCGTACCAGGCCAGGGAACTGAAGGACTGGTACGGGCAGATGCAGGAGCACGGCCTGGCCGAGGGACACGAGTTCCTCGACCGTGACGCGGTGCGCGAGCAGGTCGCCTCACCGGCCTTCGAGGCCGGCCTGTGGGACCGCCGGGGCGTCGCCATGGTCCACCCGGCCAAGCTCGCCTGGGGCCTGAAGCAGGCTTGCGTGCGCCTCGGCGTGCGCGTCTACGAGCGCACCCCCGCCCTGACCCTGAGACCGTACGGCGCCGGGATGTCCGTGCGCACGCCCTACGGCCGGATCAGGGCCCGCCGCGTCGCGCTCGGCACCAACGTCTTCCCCAGCCTGGTCAAGCGGGTGCGCTCGTACACCGTCCCGGTCTACGACTACGCCCTGATGACCGAGCCGCTCAGCGCCGAGCGGATGGCGTCGATCGGCTGGAAGAACCGCCAGGGCCTCGGTGACGAGGCGAACCAGTTCCACTACTTCCGGCTGTCGGCCGACAACCGCATCCTGTGGGGCGGCTACGACGCGATCTACCCGTACGGCGGCCGGGTGCGCGCGGAGTACGACGACCGCCCCGAGACCTACGCCAAGCTGGCCGGCCACTTCTTCACCTGCTTCCCGCAGCTCGAGGGTGTCCGCTTCACCCACGCCTGGGGCGGGGCGATCGACACCTGCTCGCGCTTCTCGGCGTTCTTCGGCACCGCCCACCAGGGGAAGGTCGCCTACGCGGCCGGCTACACGGGCCTCGGCGTGGGCGCGACCCGCTTCGGCGCCGAGGTGATGCTCGACCTGCTGGCGGGTGAGCGGACCGAGCGCACCGAGCTGGAGATGGTGCGCAGGAAGCCGCTGCCGTTCCCGCCCGAGCCGTTCGCCTGGACCGGCATCGCGCTCACCAAGTGGTCCCTGGCCCGCGCCGACGAGCACGAGGGCCGGCGCAACCTGTGGCTGCGGACGATGGACCGCCTGGGGCTGGGCTTCGACAGCTGAGACCTGGGGCCTGAGACCCGAGACCCGAGGCTCGAAGCCCGGGCCTAAGGCCTGAGAGGAGACCTCCCTTTCCCTCACGACGCGCGACGCGTCACGGGAGAGGGAGGTCTTCTCATGCCGGCCGATGCCACAGGTCTTGACAACCGAATTGGTCTGGACCAAATTGGGCGCGCTCCACCCTCCCCAATCCCCCCATGTCCGGAGGCAGTTGTGGATCGCGACATACTGAGACCGGCCGGTCCAGCCGGACCGGCCAAGCGCCGACTGCTCACCGCGCTGACGGCCGCCCTTCTCGCCCTGCCCGGCGTCACCGCGCTCACGACGACCGCGCGAGCGGCCGACGCGGACGTCCTGCGCAACGGCGGATTCGAGACGGGCCTCGACGGCTGGACCTGCTCAGGATCTTCCGGGGCCACGGTCAAGTCGCCCGTCCGCAGCGGCAGTTCGGCGCTCCAGGCGACCCCGGCCGGCAGCGACAACGCCCAGTGCGCGCAGACGGTGTCCGTTCAGCCGAACTCCCAGTACACGCTGACCGGTTACGTCCGCGGCTCCTACGTCTACCTGGGCGCGAGCGGCACCGGCACCACCGACGTCTCCACCTGGACCCAGTCCGCCCCCGACTGGCAGCAGCTCACCACCGCCTTCCGCACCGGCGCGCAGACCACCAAGGTCACGGTCTACACCCACGGCTGGTACGGCACGGGCGCCTACCACGCCGACGACCTCTCGCTCACCGGACCGGGCGGGAGCACCGGCCAGCAGCCGCCCGCCGCGCCGTCCGGCCTGAAGACGGGCACCGTCACCTCGACCAGCGTGGCCCTGTCCTGGTCCCCGGTCGCCGACGCCACCGGCTACGCGGTCTACCGCGACGGCACGAAGGACCGGACGGTCACCGGCACGTCCGCCACGATCACCGGCCTGACGCCCTCGACCTCGTACGGCTTCCAGGTCGCGGCGGTGAACTCCGCGGGCGAGTCCGCGAAGTCGGCGACGGTGACGGCGAGGACGGCCGCGGACGCGGGCGGCCCGGGCGGCGGCACGGACGGCCTCCCGGCGCACGCCCTGGTCGGCTATCTGCACGCGAGTTTCGCCAACGGCTCCGGCTACACCCGCATGGCCGACGTCCCCAACAGCTGGGACGTCATCGACCTGGCCTTCGGCGAGCCCACGTCGGTCACCTCGGGCGACATCCGCTTCAACCGCTGCCCGGTCACCGAGTGCCCGAACGTGGAGAGCGACGCAGAGTTCAAGGCGGCCATCAAGGCCAAGCAGTCGGCGGGCAAGAAGGTCCTGATCTCCATCGGCGGCCAGAACGGCCAGGTGCGGCTGACCACGACGGCGGCCAGGGACTCGTTCGTCTCGTCCGTCTCGAAGATCATCGACACCTACGGCCTCGACGGTCTCGACATCGACTTCGAGGGCCACTCCCTGTCCCTCGACGCGAACGACACGGACTTCAGGAACCCGACCACCCCCGTGGTCGTCAACCTGATCTCGGCCCTGAAGACCCTGAAGGCGAAGTACGGCGCCAAGTTCGTCCTGACCATGGCCCCGGAGACCTTCTTCGTGCAGATGGGCCACCAGTACTACGGCACGGGCAAGTGGGGCGGCCAGGACCCGAGGTGCGGCGCCTACCTCCCCGTGATCCACGCCCTGCGCGACGCCCTGACCATGCTCCACGTCCAGGACTACAACTCGGGACCGATCATGGGTCTGGACGGCCAGTACCACTCCATGGGCGGCGCGGACTTCCACATCGCCATGACCGACATGCTGCTGAACGGCTTCCCGGTGGCCGGAGACGCGTCGAACGTCTTCCCGCCGCTGCGCCCCGACCAGGTCGCCATCGGCATGCCGGCGTCCGTCAACGCGGGCAACGGCTACGTCGCCCCGTCCGAGGTCACCAAGGCCCTGGACTGCCTGACCAGGAAGACGAACTGCGGCTCGTACACCACCCACGGCACCTGGCCGGCCCTGCGCGGTCTGATGACGTGGTCGGTCAACTGGGACCGGTTCGGGAACTGGCAGTTCCAGAACACCTTCGACGCCTACTTCGGCCGCGGCCGCTGACCCGTGAGCCGGTTCACTCCAACGAGGGACGGCAACCCGCGTAATGCCTGATGGGCGACCTCCCTCTCTTTCTCGTGGACGCGGCCCGCGTCCACGAGAAAGAGAGGGAGGTCTTCTCATGACCGGGGGGAAAACGGAGGTCGCCTGGCTGGCATCGGTCGCGCCGGACCCGGAGGCCTGCCGCTGGGAGTGGGAACGCAACCCCCGGGGGGTGGCCCTGCTGCCCGCGGGCAAGGCCTGGGACGTCCTGATCCTGCCCGGGGCGCTCGGCCACCCGACACTGGACGTCCTGACCCGCTTCCTCGACCGGCCGGGACCGGTGCTGGCCGGCTTCGGGGACGAGCGCCTGGGCTTCTTCGTGCCGCCCGGCACCGCCGCCTGCTGGCTCGGCACCGGTATCCGCAGCGCCGGGCTCGGCACCTGGATCGTCGTGCCGTACCCGGGACGCGTCACCGGCAGGCTGCGCTGGCTGGTCCCACCGGACGGCTCGGGCACCCTCACCGATCCGGCGCTGCTGGAGCTGGCGATGCACGAGGCGGCCGCGGCCGTGGCCCTCGAGGAGGAAGGCCGCTGATCAGCAGCCACAGCGCGGAGAGCAGCACCACCGCCAGGCACCAGCCGGCCACGACATCCAGCGGCCAGTGGTAGCCCCGCCGCACGAGCCCGAAGGAGGCGCCGGACACGAGCGCGGCGAACAGCGCGACAACGGTCCTGCGGGCGGCGGCCGTGCGCAGCCAGGTCAGAAGCACGAGCGCCGCGGCACCGTAGGCGACGGCGGCGGTGGCCGCGTGCCCCGACGGGAAGTAGCCGGTACCCGGTGGCATGACCGCGGTGCCGGGGCGGGCCGTCCAGGCCTTCAACGGCACGACGAGCGCCGGGAGCAGGGCCATCGGCACCGCTGCCGCGAGGGGCACGAGCCACCAGCGCCCCGCGCCGGCGGCGCGGCCCCGCCAGGCCGCGTGGATCAGCACGGCCAGGAGCACGGGCACCGCGATCCGCACCTCCCCCAGATCGGCGAGGAGCTCGGAGAGGCGGTCCGGGTGCAGCAGGGCGTGACTGGCCTCCCGGTCCGCGTCCAGCAGCGGGCCGCCCGCCATCACCTGCCAGGTGATCAGCGCGAACAGGACGGCCGGGACGGTGAGGAGGAGGACCGCGAACACCACGGTGCACAGCTTCGCAGGCGGGGCCGGGGAGCCCGGACCCGGGCCGGCCGGTCCCGCGCCGGGCCGACCGGTCCCGGACACAGCGAAGGGCCGGCGCAAGGGGGGATGTGCGCCGGCCCTTCGAGGACGGTTCTGCGACCGTCAGGGACCGGAAGGCCGCGCGCCCCGGGGGGTTTGGGGCGGGCGACTGTCCGATCATTGAGGAGAACCGGAACCCGTGGGTTCCGGGTGTGTGCGCGAGGCACGACCAGGTCGAAGCTGGGGAGGCCCCGGCCTGAGGCCGCCCACAGTCCCCTGTGGACGGGTGTATCTCTCATCCGGGAAGAACTTACGGCAGCCGGTGGGCGGGGGACAGCGGGAACGGCGTCCTGCCATCCACCTCGCACACCTTCTTCACACGCTCTGCCGCCGGCCGCGTCAGGCGTGCGTATCCGCCGCTCAGATGCGCGCGAACGCCTGCTCGATGATGTCGAGGCCCTCGTTCAGCAGGTCCTCGCCGATGACGAGCGGGGGCAGGAAACGCAGCACGTTGCCGTAGGTGCCGCAGCTCAGCACCAGCAGGCCCTCGGCGTGGCAGGCCTTGGTGAGCGCGGCCGTCGCCTCCGGGTTCGGCTCCTTGGTGTCACGGTCCTTGACCAGCTCGATCGCGATCATCGCGCCGCGGCCGCGGACGTCGCCGATGATGTCGAACTTGTCCTGCATCGCGGTGAGGCGGGCCTTCATGACCTCCTCGATCCGCTTCGCCCTGGCGTTGAGGTCGAGCTCCTTCATGGTCTCGATCGCGCCGAGCGCGCCCGCGCAGGCCACCGGGTTGCCGCCGTAGGTGCCGCCGAGGCCGCCCGCGTGCGCGGCGTCCATGATCTCGGCGCGGCCCGTGACGGCGGCCAGCGGCAGACCGCCGGCGATGCCCTTGGCGGTGGTGATCAGGTCCGGGACGATGCCCTCGTCCTCGCAGGCGAACCACTGGCCGGTGCGGCAGAAGCCGGCCTGGATCTCGTCGGCGACGAAGACGATGCCGTTGTCGGCGGCGAACTGGCGGATCGCGGGCAGGAAGCCCTTGGCCGGCTCGATGAAGCCGCCCTCGCCGAGCACCGGTTCGATGATGATCGCGGCCACGTTGTCCGAGCCGACCTGCTTGGTGATCTGGTCGATGGCCTGCTTGGCGGCCTCGGGGCCGGCGTTCTCCGGACCGGTCGGCCAGCGGTAGCCGTAGGCCACCGGCACCCGGTAGACCTCGGGCGCGAAGGGGCCGAAGCCGTGCTTGTACGGCATGTTCTTCGCGGTCAGCGCCATGGTGAGGTTGGTGCGGCCGTGGTAGCCGTGGTCGAAGACGACGACGGCCTGGCGCTTGGTGTAGGCGCGGGCGATCTTGACGGCGTTCTCGACGGCCTCGGCGCCCGAGTTGAACAGCGCGGACTTCTTGGCGTGGTCACCCGGCGTGAGCTCGGCCAGCGCCTCGGCGACGGCCACGTAGCCCTCGTACGGCGTGACCATGAAACACGTGTGGGTGAAGTCGGCGAGCTGGGCGGAGGCACGGCGTACGACGGCCTCGGCGGAGGCGCCGACCGAGGTCACCGCGATGCCGGAGCCGAAGTCGATGAGGCGGTTGCCGTCGACGTCCTCGATGATGCCGCCGCCGGCACGCGTGACGAAGACCGGCAGCGTGGAGCCGACGCCCTGCGCGACCACTGCGGTCCGGCGGGCCTGCAGCTCCTGCGACTTCGGGCCGGGGATGGCGGTGACGACGCGGCGCTCCTGCTCAAGTGCGGTCATGGGGGCTCCCTGATGAGATCTTGCGTACGGCGGCGTTTTTCGGACGCTTTTCCTTCTTTTCTCGCAGGCTAGGACGGCGGGGAGTACCTGGGCATGCTCCATGTGGGCGTTGTCGGCGTCCGCGGTTGTCCGCGGTGGACATAGGACGGCCGCGGGCCGCAGACGCGCGGCGCCGGCGCCGTGACCTGCGGCGCGCCGCGCAATCGGTGAACTCCCCATGCGCGGGCGTTAGATTGACTCGCTGACGGTGGACACAGCGGCTGGCCAGGGGGCAAGGGCGATGGACGACGGGACGCAGGACGCCCGGGGTACGCACGCGAACCCCGTGCCACGCCCGGCGACGCCACGGGAGGCTCCCGCGACGCCACCGCGACCGCGCATGCCCCCGGCTGCCGCCCCCGGCGCCCAGGAGCAGCATCCCCGAGGGGGACCCGCACACGGGCAGCGGTCCGCCGTCGCCGAGTGGCTCGACACCCCCCGCCCGGCCGCCGCGCCCGGCGTCTGGCGCTTCGGCCACCGCCCGCCCAAGCCCGCCAGGACACCGGGCCGGCTGCCCTCGATCACGATCGTCGGGCTGCTGATTCCGCTGGTCGTGGCGCTGCTCGTGTGGTCGCTGTGGCGGCAGGGCGCGCTGCCGTACCAGTGGGCGCCGCTGAAGCTGTTCACCCCGGGCGACTGGTGGTGGGGCGGCACCGTGACCCCCAAGGAACCACAGGGCCGCGAGGCGATGGTGGTCTACGACGGCGTGTTCTTCGCCGTGCTCGTCTACGCCGCCGCACGGCTGGGCAGCTGGCCCGACGTCGTACGGCACTTCGTGGGCCGCCGCCCGCAGCCCGCGCGGGCCCTGTCCGCCGCCGCCGGCGCCCTGATCGCGCTCAGCCTGGTCTTCCCCGGTGCCTTCCCGGGCGTCGGCTGGGACCCCGTGCCGGTCGTCGGCCCCCTGTTCTCCCTGATCGTCCTCGTGTCGGGCGGCTACGGCCTGTTCGCCTCCCCGTTGTTCACCGACGCGTTGTACGCGCTCATCACCCTGCTGGTCGTCTGGCCGTTCGCCCGGGTCGGCGGCTGGTGGGCGTACGCCGGGGAGGTCGCCGCGCGCCGCCGGGCGGCCGCGGACCCCGTCGCCCCGCCCGCGGCTGACCTGCCGCGCTCGCAGTGGCCCGGGCCGCGCGAGGCCGGGCAGTACCGGGCGGCCGACCTGCTGGCCGCCGAGGTGGCCGCCGACCGCATGAACGACGTGGACTGCGCCCGGATCGAGCGGGAGTGGGAGGCGGCCCGGCGGGAGGCGCGCGCGGCCGCCTTCGCCGACACCGTGCTGCGGGAGGGCGCCGCCGCCTGGACCCACCCCTCCGGGGAGCGCGACCTGCCGGGCCGCACCGCGCGCCACGACCTGCTGGAAGGCCAGGTGCGCATCGGACGGTGGACGGGGGAGCGGACCCCGCGCGACTACGAGGGCGCCGGGGCCGCCCTCGACACCGGGACGCTCGGCACCTCGCTGCTGCTGGTGGGCCCGCCCGGCTCCGGGAAGACCCGGCACGTCACCGCGCCGGTCACCGAGGCGCTCACCCTCCGGGCGCTGACCGGCGGATGCGCGGTCGTCGCCGTCTGCGCCGCCGGGACCCCGCTCGGCCCGGACTCCGCGTACGACGTGGTGGTCCGGATCGGCGACCCCGCCTCCGTCCACGACCTCGACCCGTACGCCGGGTCCGACGACCCCGACGAGGCCGCCGCCTTCCTCGCCGAGGCCCTGGTCGGCGACCTCGACACCGTCGGCGGGCAGAGCGCCGCCACCGCGCTCGCCCAGTTGCTCGGCCCCTACCGCGCGGCGCACGGGCACTTCCCGCCGCTCCCGGTGCTGCGCGAACTGCTGGAGGGCGACCCGGGCGCGCTGGCGTCCCTGCGGGCGGCGCTGCCGGCGGAAGAGCACGCCGTGCTGCGGCGCGAACTCGACGCCCGGATGCGGCAGGCCGGCTCGGCGGCCGACGCCGGACCGGCCCTCGCGGACCGGCTCGCGCTCCTGGACCGGCCGGTCTTCGCCGAGTTCTTCGGCGCGGCGGGGCCCGGCGGCCGGCCCTTCTCACTGCGCGCGGTGGCCCACCATCCGCTGCGGGTCCGCGTCGACCTGCCCGAACACGGGCACGAGGAGGCGTCCCGGCTGATCACCCGGCTGGTCCTGGCCCAGTTCCACACCGTCGTACGGGACACCCGGCGCCCCCACTTCGCCTGTCTGGTCCTCGACGACGCCACCGGGGCCGTCACCGCCGAGTCGGTGCGCCGCGTCCAGGGGCTGCGCTCCCAGAACGCCGGCGTCGTCCTCGCGCTCCGCTCGGTCGCCGACGTGCCCGAGGCGCTGCACGGCCCGCTGCTCGCGGCCGTCGGCTGCCGTATGGCGCTGGCCGGTGTCACCACCTGGGACGGCAGCCGGTTCGCGCAGGCCTGGGGGACCGAGTGGGTGGAGACCAAGGAGGTGGCCAAGCACACCGTCTTCGCCCACCAGCCGATGACCCGCGCCATCCACGCCCTGCGCAAGCTGGTGACCGGACGGGCCGTGACCACGGACGCCGTGACGACCCGGCAGGTGGAGCGGGAGCGCTGGTCCGCCTCCCAGCTGGCCCACGAGGTCCCGCCCGGACACGCGGTGCTGTCGCTGACCGACGTACGGGGCGAGCACGCGCCGCCGCTGCTGGTGGACCTGCGGGGCTGACCGGACCGGGGCGGAGCGAGGCGGCGGGCGTCCGTACGGACCGTGACGCGTTCACCGTACGGTGAGGCAGAATCGGCATAGGCCGTTCATACGTGACGTCCAAAAGATCACAATGATCATCCGACCTCCATAGAACTTCCGGAGAACGTCCGGAGAAACCGCCGCCGCAGGACCTCCGCCGCCGCACCTCTGCCGACCAGAAGGCCCCATGCCCCCGACGCTCGCCTCGCTCGTCCACCACTCCGCGCTCAAGCTGACCGTGCGCGCGGCCGGGGACCGCCTGGACGTACCCGTCCGCTGGGCACACGTCAGCGAGCTCGCCGACCCCGTGCCGTACATGGAGGGCGGGGAGCTGCTGCTGATCACCGCGCTCAAGCTGGACGCGGAGGATCCCGAGGCCATGCGCCGCTATGTGAAGCGGCTGGCCAAGGCCGGCGTCGTCGGGCTCGGCTTCGCCGTCGGGGTCAACTACGACGAGATCCCCGCGGCGCTCGTCGACGCCGCCGAGGAGGAGGGGCTGCCACTGCTCGAGGTGCCCCGCCGCACCCCGTTCCTCGCCATCAGCAAGGCCGTCTCGGCGGCCATCGCGGCCGACCAGTACCGGGCGGTCACGGCCGGCTTCGCCGCCCAGCGGGAACTGACCAGGCAGGCCCTGAACTCCGGACCGGAGGGACTGCTCGCCGCGCTCGCGGCCCAGGTGGACGGCTGGACGGCGCTCTACGACGCCTCGGGAGCCGTCGTCGCCGCGGCACCCGAATGGGCCGCACGCCGCGCCGAACGGCTCACGGCGGACATCGAACGGCTGCGCGACCGGCCGGCCCCGGCGTCCGCCGTGGTCGGCGGACCCGAGACCGAGGACCGCGTCGAACTCCACTCCATCGGCACCGGACGCCGCCCGCGTGCCGCGCTCGCCGTCGGCACGGCCGCCACCCTCGGCACCGCCGAGCGGTACGCCGTCCACTCCGCCGTGGCCCTGCTGACCCTCACCACGGAACGCTCACGCTCGCTGCACGCCGCCGAGCAGCGGATCGGCGCCGCCGTGCTGCGCATGCTGCTCGCCGGTCAGCCCGACCACGCCCGCGCGGTGGCCGGCGACCTGTACGGCGGCCTCCTGGACGCCCCCTTCCGCGTGATCGTCGCCGAGTCCGCCTCGGCGTCCGCCGCTCGGGCCCACGCCGGCGCACACGCGCGTGTGCGGCCCGCGGCGCTCTCCCAGGCCGCCGTACTGGCCGCCGCCGACCCCGGCGCCGACCCGCTCACCGCGCTGGCCGAGGTCGTCGAGGCGGCCGCCGCCCGGTCGGGGGAGGCGGTCCTGGTGGTCCCCGACGGGGAGCGCCTGGTGGTGCTGGCCGCCGACGGGGGAGCGGCCGTGGCGGTGTGCGGCCAGTACGCGGCGGCACTGGAGGCGGCGCGGGCGGAGGCCGTGCGCGAGCAGTCGGGCGGCGGGGACGAGGACGAACTGGTCGTCGGACTGTCCGGACCGGCCGGGCCCATCGCGGCCGCCGCCGCGTACAAGCAGGCCGAACAGGCGCTCTCGGTGGCACGGCGGCGCGGACGGGTGCTCGTCGAGCACGAACAGCTCGCCTCCGGATCGGTGCTGCCGCTGCTGGCGGACGACGCGGTCCGGGCGTTCGCGGACGGGTTGCTGCGCGCGCTGTACGAGCACGACGCGACCGGACGCGGCGACCTGGTGGCCTCGCTGCGGGCGTGGCTGTCCCGGCACGGCCAGTGGGACGCGGCCGCCGCCGACCTCGGCGTCCACCGGCACACCCTGCGGTACCGGATGCGCAGGGTCGAGGAGATCCTCGGCCGCTCCCTGGACGACCCGGACGTGCGGATGGAGCTGTGGCTGGCACTGAAGGCCACGTCCACGGAGTAGGCACCCCGCTCTCCGGCGCTCGTACGCCAATCCGGCGCACCCCTGCCCCGCACTGCTACGACTCGGACAAACGACCCCGGGCCGCCCCAGCCCTACCGTGGACGACGAAAGCCAAGTACATCTCCTACGCGGAAGGGCCGGGACTCCTTGATGACTTCCACCCACGCCTTCTGGCTCGCCGGCCGCCAGGTCACCGGCGAGGACACCTTCGACGTCACCAACCCGTGGGACGGGCGCCTGGTCGGCAAGGTCGGCGTGCCGACCGACGCCCAGGTCGAGGAGGCCGTGGCCGCCGCGTACGCCGTGCGGGACGAGTTCGCCGCCACCCCGGCGCACGTGCGGGCCGCCGCGCTCGACCACGTCAGCAAGCGGCTGGTCGAGCGCACCGAGGAGATCGCGCAGCTCATCTCCGCCGAGAACGGCAAGCCGATCAAGTGGGCGCGCGGTGAGGTCGGCCGTGCCGTGTCCGTGTTCCGGTTCGCCGCGGAGGAGGCCCGCCGGTTCAACGGCGGCGACGCCCAGCGCCTGGACACCGACGCCGGCGGTCAGGGCCGCCTCGCCTTCACCCGCCGCTTCCCCAAGGGCGTCGTCCTCGGCATCGCGCCGTTCAACTTCCCGCTGAACCTGTGCGCCCACAAGGTCGCCCCGGCCATCGCCGCCGGCGCGCCGATCATCCTCAAGCCCGCCCCGGCCACCCCGCTGTCCGGGCTGATCCTCGGCGAGCTGCTGGCCGAGACCGAGCTGCCCGCCGGCTCCTGGTCGGTCCTCCCGGTCGCCAACGACAAGATGCCGGCCCTCGTCCAGGACGAGCGCCTGCCGGTCATCTCGTTCACCGGTTCCGAGAAGGTCGGCTACGCGATCATGGACTCGGTGCCGCGCAAGCACTGCACCCTGGAGCTCGGCGGCAACGGCGCGGCCGTCGTGCTCGCCGACTGGGCGAGCGACGAGGACCTGGACTGGGCCGCGGCCCGCATCGCGACCTTCTCCAACTACCAGGGCGGCCAGTCCTGCATCTCCGTGCAGCGCGTGATCGCGGACGCCGCGGTCTACGACCGGCTGCTGCCGCGCATCGTCGCCGCCGTCGAGGCCCAGGTCACCGGTGACCCCTCCGACCCGAAGACCGACGTCGGCCCGCTGGTCAGCGAGGACGCCGCCAAGCGCGTGGAGTCCTGGGTGCAGGAGGCCGTCGAGGCCGGCGCCACCCTGCACACCGGCGGCAAGCGCGACGGCGCCTCGTACGCCCCGACCGTCCTCACCGATGTGCCCTCCGAGGTGACGATCTCCTGCGAGGAGGTCTTCGGCCCGGTCCTGAGCGTGCAGAAGGTGAACGGCGAGGCCGAGGCCTTCGCCGCCGTCAACGACTCCAAGTACGGCCTCCAGGCAGGCGTGTTCACCCACGACCTCCAGACCGCCTTCCGCGCCCACCGCGCCCTGGAGGTCGGCGGCGTGGTCGTCGGCGACGCCCCCTCCTACCGCGCCGACCAGATGCCGTACGGCGGCGTCAAGCAGTCCGGCGTGGGCCGCGAGGGCGTCAAGTTCGCGATGGAGGACTACACCTACGAGCGCGTCCTGGTCCTGACGGGCCTCGCCCTGTAGTCCTGACGGCCCACCGACCGACGACGGCCGGAGCCCGCTGTGCGGGGGCTCCGGCCGATGTCGTACCCGCGCGTCCTTCCGCGCGGGCCGCGGCTTCGGTCTCGCCGGCCGTGACGCCGTCCTGTCCTCTGCCCGGTCCGCGCGGTGGGCTCGTCGAGTCACGCCCCACGTAACCTCTTCCTGTGCCAGCCTCCCGACTGCATCGCGTCGCCGTCCTCGTGCTCGAGGGTGCGAAGCCGCTCGATGTCGGAATTCCCGCGCAGGTCTTCACGACCCGCGCGAGCATGCCGTACGAGGTGCGGATGTGCGGGGCGACACCCGGTCTCGTGGCCGGCGGCGACGGCCTCGCGTACTACGTCGCCCACGGCCTCGACGCGCTTGCGTGGGCCGACATCGTCTTCGTCCCCGGCTACCGCCTCCCGGACCGCGACGACCCGCCGCGGGCCGTCGTCGACGCACTGATCGCCGCCCACGACCGGGGCGCGCGGCTCGCCGCCATCTCGACGGGCGCCTTCGCGCTCGCTGCCACGGGCCTCCTCGACGGCAGGCGCGCCACGACGCACTGGCACTACACGCGGGCACTCGTGGCCAGGCATCCGCTCGTCCAGGTCGACGAGAACGTGCTGTTCGTCGACGAGGGCAGCGTGCTCACCTCGGCCGGCGCCGCCTCCGGCATCGACCTGTGCCTGCACATCCTGCGCGGCGACCTCGGAGTGGCCGCGTCCAACCACGCGGCCCGGCGTCTGGTCGCCGCCCCCTACCGCAGCGGAGGCCAGGCCCAGTACGTGCCGCGCAGCGTCCCCGAGCCACTCGGCGAGCGGTTCGCCGACACCCGCGAGTGGGCGCTGCACCGGCTCGGCGAGCCCCTCACCCTCGACATACTGGCGCGGCGGGCCGGGGTCTCGCCGCGCACGTTCTCCCGGCGCTTCGTAGAGGAGACCGGCTACACGCCGATGCAGTGGGTGATGCGCGCCCGCGTCGACCTGGCCCGCGAACTCCTCGAGCGTTCGCAGCGCAGCGTCGAACAGATCGCCGCCGACGTCGGGCTCGGCACCGGCGCGAACCTGCGCCTGCACTTCCAGCGCATTCTCGGCACCACACCGAGCGAGTACCGGCGCACCTTCACCCGGGGCGAGTGACCCGCCCGGCACCGCGTGGCGGGATCCTTTTGAACCATGGCGATCGCGCCACTGTCAGCGGCGCGAGCCGCGGGCGAGGCTGGTGGCGAAGGGAAGGGACATCACTCATGACTCGCATCGCCATCAACGGATTCGGCCGCATCGGACGCAATGTGCTGCGCGCGCTGCTGGAGCGCGACAGCACCCTCGAGATCGTCGCCGTCAACGACCTGACCGAGCCCGCCACTCTCGCGCGGCTGCTCGCCTACGACAGCACGGCCGGCCGGCTCGGGCGCCCGGTGACCGTCGACGGGAACGCCCTCGTCGTCGACGGCCGTCGGATCACGGTGCTGGCCGAGCGCGAACCGGCGCAGTTGCCGTGGGCCGAACTCGGAGTCGACGTCGTCCTGGAGGCCACCGGCCGCTTCACCTCGGCCAAGGCCGCCCGCGCCCACCTCGACGCGGGCGCGAAGAAGGTGCTCGTCAGCGCGCCGTCGGACGGCGCCGACGTCACGCTCGCGTTCGGGGTCAACACCGACGCCTACGACCCGGCCGTGCACACGATCGTCTCGAACGCCTCCTGCACCACCAACGCGCTCGCGCCGCTGGCCGCGGTCCTCGACGAACTCGCCGGTATCGAGCACGGGTTCATGACGACGGTGCACGCCTACACGCAGGAGCAGAACCTGCAGGACGGTCCGCACCGCGACGCCCGTCGGGCCCGGGCCGCCGGCGTCAACATCGTGCCGACCACGACCGGCGCGGCCAAGGCGATCGGTCTGGTGCTGCCGAACCTCGACGGCAAGCTGTCGGGCGACTCGATCCGCGTACCGGTGCCGGTGGGCTCGATCGTCGAACTCAACACGACCGTCGCCCGCGACGTGACACGCGACGACGTGCTCGCGGCGTACCGCGCCGCGGCGGAGGGGCCGCTCGCCGGCATCCTCGAGTACTCGGACGACCCGCTCGTGTCGTCCGACATCACGGGCAATCCCGCCTCGTCGATCTTCGATTCGGCCCTCACCCGCGTCGACGGCCGCCATGTCAAGGTGGTCGCGTGGTACGACAACGAGTGGGGCTTCTCGAACCGCGTGATCGACACACTCGAGTTCCTCACCACCCGCTGACCGGACGCCTCACCCGGCCGAGCCCGGCGCCGTCGATACGATGGCCCGATGCGGCGCCCCGTCGACAGCGCCGCCCCCGGCGAGAGGACCACCCCAGTGAGCCAGCCCCGCGCCCGTGCTGCGGTGTTGTCGGCCGGCTCCTGGGGTACCGCCGTCGCCAAGATCATGGCCGATGCCGGCAGCGACGTGATGGTGCACGCCCGTCGCAGCGAGATCGCCGACGCGATCAACACCTGCCACCGCAACCCCGCCTACTTCCCGGACGTCGACCTGCCCGTCTCCCTGACGGCCACGACCGATCCGGCCGCAGCGCTGGACGGCGCGGACTACCTCGTCTTGTCCATCCCCGCGCAGACGCTGCGGGCCAACCTCGCCGTGTGGGCTCCGGACATCGGGCCCGACACCGTGATCGTGTCGCTGATGAAGGGCATCGAGCGGGACACCGGGCTGCGGGCGAGCCAGGTCATCGCCGAGGTGACCGGTGTGAGCGCGGACCGGGTCGCGGTGCTGTCGGGGCCGAACCTCGCTCGCGAGATCATGGACGGCCGACCCGCCGCCGCGACCGTCGCCTGCCCCGACGAGGACGCCGCGCGCCGCTTCCAGACGGCGTGTCACACCCGCTACTTCCGGCCCTACACCAGTACCGACGTGGTCGGCTGCGAGCTGGGCGGCGCGGTGAAGAACGTCATTGCCCTGGCGGTCGGCACAGCCTCGGGCATGGGCCTGGGCGACAACGCCGTGGCGCTGCTCATCACTCGGGGCCTGGCGGAGATCACCCGACTGGCCACGGCCATGGGCGCCCACCCGGCCACCCTCGCCGGTCTGTCCGGCCTGGGCGACCTGGTGGCCAGCTGTACCTCCCCGCTCGCCCGCAACCGCACCTTCGGCGTCCACCTCGGACACGGCCTCAGCGTCGAGGAGGCGATGGCAGCCACCAGGCAGACCACCGAGGGCGTCAAGTCCGCCGAAGCGGTCCTCGACCTGGCCCGCGCCCATGACGTCGAGATGCCGATCACGGAAGTGATCTCCGCCCTGCTCAACGACAAGGTCACCCTCGACGAGGCCGCGGCCGAGCTGATGCAACGGCCCCCGAAACCCGAGCGCTGACCCTGGGGCGGCGCCGTCCGGGAAGCCGCGAGTGGTGCGGGTAAGGGCGAGGCCGACTCAACCAGTGAAGCCGACTCAACCAGTGAAGCCGAGCCGCGCCAGGCGCAGTGGGCCGTGGAGCCTCAGCCGCAGGTCGTGGACGCCCGCGGCGGTGCCCGGGGCGGTGAGCCTGGTGTAGGCGTACGGGCCCGGCGTGGGAGTGTCCAGAACGACGACAGCGAGTACCGGGCCACCGTCGAGGGACAGTTCGACCGTGCCCTCGCCCGACACCTCCACGCTCACCCCCGTCACGCCGGTGCCGAAGTCGCAGTCCCGGTAGAGGAGTTCGCCCGGCCTGCCGGGAACCGGCGTCACCGCGTCGCCCGTCGTCCTCGTCCGGTCGACGATCTCGATGCCCGACTGCTCGTCGAAGTCGGCTGCGTCCAGGCCTCGTTCCAGGACCCGGCGCGGGGTGCCGGGCTCCCCGTCGAGGGTGAGGGCGGTGCGGAGGCGGATGTCCTGGCTGGAGGCGCCGACGAGGAGGTCGTAGGGGCCCGGCTCCAGGCGCCACCGGCTCTGGGACACGTCCCAGAACTCCAGCCGGGAGAGCGGGACTTCGAAGGTCAGGGCCGCCGTCTCGCCGGGTGCGAGCGTGATCCGGCGGTGGGCGGCCAGCTCGCGGCGCGGGCGGGGGACCGACGGGTTCGCGGCGCGGGTGTAGAGCTGGGCGACCTCGTCCGCGGTGACGCCCCCGGTGTTGGTGACCGTGAAGGACACGCGCACCGTGTCCCCCTCGACCCGGACGGCCAGGTCGCCGTATCCGAACGACGTGTACGACAGCCCGTGTCCGAAGGGGAACAGCGGGGTGCCCTCGTAGTACAGGTACGTCTGGCGGCTGCCGATCACGTCGTAGTCGAGCAGGTCCGGCAGGTCGCAGTCGTCCTCGTACCAGGTCTGCGGGAGCCGGCCGGCGGGGGAGGAGTCACCGGCCAGCACCCGGGCCAGTGCGGTACCCGCAGCCTGGCCGCCATGGGCGGTCCACAGCACCGCCCGCAGGGGCGCGGGGTCGACCGCGTACGGGTACGACGAGACCAGCACCAGCGCCGTGTCCCGGTTCGCGGCGCGGGCCGCGCGCAGCAGCCGCTCCTGGTGCTCCGGCAGGCGCAGGGTCGTACGGTCCTGCGTCTCCCGGCCGCCGATGTGCGGGTCGTTGCCCGCCACCACCAGCACCACGTCGGCCCGGCCGGCCGCGCGGGCCACCGCCTCCTCCCCGCGCTCGGACACGACCAGTTCGAAGACCTCCGCCGCGTCCGGGCCGTCCGCCCCCCTCTCCTCGGCGACCCTCACGCCGTCGGCGGTGACACGGACGTGGCGACCGGTCCCGAGGTGCCGCAGGAGGTGCCCGCCGCCGTGCGGTTCGAGGCGGAACGTCTCCTGCACCACCCAGCCGCCGGGCTGGTCGGTCGAGGCGCGCAGGTAGCCGTCGTCGGCCACCGAGAGGTAGTGGCCGTCCGGTGCGCGCAGGGTCAGGACGCCCTCGCCCCAGTCCATGAGGGCCAGTTCGGTGCCGTCGGGGTCGGTGGTGAGCGGCGGCAGGTCGGTGCGGCCGGCCAGCAGGGCCGGGTCCAGCGCCCCCTCCGTGCCGCGCCCCCGACCTTCGGCCTTCGCGTTCACCGCGCCGGGCGGCACGTGCAGGAAGCGGCCGTCGGCCGTGCGCAGCCGCACCCGGTCCACGCCCTCCGCGAACTCGACGTGCTCGGCGCCGAACCGCTCGTACAGACCCTCCAGGGGTGTGGACCGGCGCAGCAGCGTTCCGCTGTACCAGTCGAGCTTGCACTCGTCGGCGAGCGGGCCGACGACGGCGACGCGGGTGCCGGGGGCCAGGGGCAGCAGCCCGTCGTTGCTCAGCAGCACGACCGCCTGCTCGGCGGCCTCCAGGGCGAGCGCCCGGTACCCGGGGGTGTCGAACGCCCCGGTGCCGGCGTGCGGATCCTCCCCGGGGTCGAACTCGCCGAGCCGGAAGCGCACCGAGAGCTGCCGGCGCACAGCCGTGTCGACGTCGGCCTCGGTCAGCAGGCCCTGCTCCAGGGCGCCCCGCACCCGCGCCACGATCTTCGCCGGATCCGTGCCGTGGTCGGTGAAGCTGTCCACGCCGGCCAGCAGCGCGGCCGCGGTGGCCTCCTCGTGCTTGGCGAAGTAGCGTTCCGAGTCGACCAGGTTGGAGGGCGCGCCCGCGTCCGAGCAGACCAGCAGATCGTCGTCGGCCCAGGTGCGCAGGTGCTCGCGCAGGTAAGGCGAGACGTGGTTGGGGCGGCCGTTGACCAGGTTGTAGGCGGGCATCACACCGGCCACGGCGCCCGCCGCCACCGCGTCACGGAAGGCCCGCAGGTCGTATTCGTGCAGGACGCGCGGGCGCACAGACGAGGACGTGGTGTCCCGGCGGGTCTCGTTGTTGTGGGCCAGCCAGTGCTTGAGGACCGGTGCCGTGCGCCAGTACGTCGGATGGCCGCCGCGCAGGCCGCGGGTGTAGGCGACGGCGATCGCCGACGTCAGCCCCGGATCCTCCGAGTAGCCCTCCTCGTTGCGGCCCCACAGCGGGTGGCGCAGCGGATTCACCACCGGTGCCCAGACGTTGAGGCCGACGCGGTCGTCGCGGGCGCGCATCGCCCGTACCTCGTGGGAGACCGCCTCGCCGATCCGGCGCACCAGGTCGTCGTTCCAGGTCGCGCCGAGCCCGACGGCCTGCGGGAAGACCGTCGCCGGGCCCATCCACGCCACCCCGTGCAGTGCCTCCTGACCGGTGCGGAACGCGGCGATGCCCAGTCGCGCGACGGCGGGCGCGAACTGGTGCAGGAAGGAGACCTTCTCGTCGAGGGTCAGCCGCGCCAGCAGATCGTCGACGCGCTTCGCGAACGGCAGCCGCGCATCGCGGAACGGTGGCGTGTGAGGCGGTCGTACGGTCACGTGGGGGTCCCCTAGCGCTGGAACGGCAAGCCTCTTTCGAAGCGCTTCGATGCTCAGGTGCCTCGGGGGCGGGTGTCAAGACGGTCCGGGGCAACACGTCCGGTTCCTGCCCCCGCACCTCAAGGGGCGTATGCGACCCGTGCCGCGCGCCGCCCCTCGGAGCAATCTTGGATCCGACCCTTGTGCACCTCCAGGTGTTCACCTAACCTCGCAGCAACATCGAAGCGCTTCGACTCAGTTCGACCTCCCCGTATCGATACATCGATGCATCGATATCTCGAGACACCGCAGCCGACGGCCCCACCGCCGGGTGTCCTGGTGCGCCACGAAGGGTTGACGCAATGACGCCGAACGCCGCCCCCGCCTCCGCCGGCCCCAGCCGGAGAAGCTTCCTCGCCTCCACGGCGGTCGCCGCCGCAGCGGTGGCGGGAGGGATGCCGCTGCTCACCGCCTGCGACAGCGGCGACAGCGGCTCGCGCGGTGGCACCACGTCGGGCAAGGACGCCAAGAAGCTGCTGCCGTCCTACGTGGCGAACAACGTCGTCACGCCCGACATCCCCGCCAGGAACGGCTCCGCCGTCGGCTTCACGCGCCCGCTCGACCTCGCCGGCCTCAGGACCTCCGTGCCGAAGAAGCTCGGCAAGGGGGGCAAGGTCAGCGTCATGTCGCCCTTCTGGGGCTCCCCGCCCAAGCAGGACAACGCGTACTACCGGGCGATGAACGACCTCATCGGCGTCGACGTCGTCTGGCAGAACCAGGACGGCAACACCTACGACCAGAAGCTCGGAGCCGTCCTCGCCTCCAGCAGCATCCCGGACGTCGTGGTGGTCCCCGGCTGGAACATGGGCGGCAAGATACCCAGCGCGATCACCGGCAAGTTCGCCGACCTGGGCCCCTACCTGTCCGGGGACGCGGTCAAGGAGTACCCGAACCTCGCGGCGATCCCGACGGACGCCTGGCAGCGTTCCATCTTCGGCGGGAAACTGCGCGGCCTGCCCATGCCGGCCTCCTATGTGACGAACATCGTGCCCCTCTACCGCAAGGACCTGTTCGACAAGGAGGGCTACGAACTCCCCGGCTCGGCGGACGAGTTCCTGGCGCTGGCCAAGGAGATCACCAACGCCCGGGCCAAGCGGTGGGCCTGCGGCGACATGAAGTGGACCGCGTTCAACGCCTTCGGTGTGCTCTCCGGCGGCGAGAAGCCGCTGGGCTGGGACCTCGTCGACGGCAAGCTCGTCAACCGCGTCGAGACCCAGGAGTACCTGGAGGCGCTGGAGTGGACCCGCAAGCTCTTCGCCGCCGGATGCGTCCACCCCGACTTCGAGCTGGGCAAGAGCGCCTCCACCGACCCGGGCCCCAAGTTCGCCGCCGGCGAGTTCCTGATCTACAACAACGACCTCACGCACTGGTACAGCCGGACGGCCGAACAGGCCGTGCAGAACCCGGCCTTCAAGGTCTCCGGCATGGACATATTCGGCCACGACGGCGGCCGGCCCACCCTGTGGGCCACCCAGCCCGCCAACATCTTCGCCTTCGTCAGCAAGAAGGCGTCCGAGTCCGTGATCCGTGACGCGCTGGCCGTCGCCAACGTCACCGCCGCCCCGTACGGCACCAAGGAGTACATGCTCACCAACTACGGCGTCGAGGGCACGCACTACACCGTGAAGGACGGGGTGCCCGTCAAGAACGACAAGGGCAACAACGAGGTCATCAACGCGTACATCATGATCGCGAGTCCCGCTCCGACCCTCGCCCACCCGGACTTCCCGGACGTCACCCGGGCGCAGGTCGAGTGGCAGCAGCGGATGGGCGGCTTCACCAGGAAGTCCGCCTTCTACGGCATGCAGATCACCGAGCCCTCCCGCTGGACCAACCTGTCCAACGACTTCGAACAGCTGGAGGACGACATCGTCCGCGGCCACAAGAAGATCAGCGACATGCAGCAGGCCGTCTCCGACTGGAAGAGCAAGGGCGGCGACGAACTGCGCGACTGGTACAGGAAGATCCTCGACGAGAACGGCTCGGCGGCAGGCTGACCGGGGCGCTGAGGCAAGGAGACCGGCCGTGTCCCACAGCACGGTGCCTCGGAGCGGGACCGGGGCCGACACGACGGCGAGGACCGCGAAGGCGTCCGGCGGCGCCACCGGAACCCGGAAAGCTCACGAGGGGAGGCCGATCCTGCGGATCAGGTTGAGACGCGACCGCGTGCTGCTCCTGATGACGCTCCCGGCCGTCGTCCTCGTCCTGCTCTTCAACTACATACCGATCCTCGGCAACGTCGTCGCCTTCCAGGACTACGACCCCTACATCAGCGACAACGGCGTCGTCTCCATCCTGCACAGCCCCTGGGTGGGCCCGGAGAACTTCCGGGCGATCTTCGCGGACTCGGCGTTCTGGAACGCGGTGCGGAACACCCTGGTGCTGTTCTTCCTCCAGCTCGTGCTGTACTTCCCCGTCCCGATCCTGCTCGCGCTGCTCATCAACAGCGTGGTCAGGCCCCGGGTGCGGGCGGTCGCGCAGGCCGTGCTGTACCTGCCGCACTTCTTCTCCTGGGTGCTGGTCATCGCCGTCTTCCAGCAACTGCTCGGCGGCGCCGGACTGCTCTCCCAACTGCTGCGGCAGCACGGCTACGACGGCCTCGACATCATGACCGACCCCACCACCTTCAAGTTCCTCGTCACGGCGCAGAGCGTGTGGAAGGACGCCGGCTGGGGCATCATCGTCTTCCTCGCCGCGCTCGCCTCGGTGAGCCCCGACCTGTACGAGGCCGCCGCGATGGACGGCGCCGGACGATGGCGCCGCATCTGGCACGTCACGCTGCCCGCGCTGCGCCCGGTCATCGCACTGCTGCTCGTGCTGCGCGTCGGCGACGCCCTCACCGTCGGCTTCGAGCAGATCCTGCTGCAACGCGACGCCGTCGGCCCCGGCGCGGCCGAGGTCCTGGACACCTTCGTGTGGTGGAACGGCGTGCGCAACCAGGACTTCGGCTACGCGGCCGCCGCCGGCCTGATCAAGGGCGTGGTCAGCCTCGGGCTGGTCCTCGCCGCGAACAAGGTCGCCCATCTCATGGGCGAGCAGGGGGTGTACCGGAAGTGACCGCCGTGATCGACAAGCCCGTACGGGAACGCCGCGGGTGGGCGGCACCGGCCCGGCCGGTGTGGGAGGAGAAGCCCACCGGGGCCGGCCTGGCGGGCAAGGGACTGGTTCTGGCCCTGGCCTGTCTGGCGATCCTCTTCCCGCTGTGGATCGTCGTCGTCACCAGCCTGTCCTCGCGCAGGACCATCGACGAGGCGGGCGGTCTGGTCATGGTGCCCCAGGGCATCACCTTCGTCGCCTACCGGGAACTGCTCGGCGGCGGCCAGGTCACCCGCGCCGCGGTCGTCAGCATCCTGGTCACCCTGGTCGGCACCCTCTTCTCGATGACGGTGTCCGTGCTCTGCGCCTACGGCCTGTCCCGCACCGGCTCGCTCGGCCACCGCTGGATCCTGATGACGCTGCTGGCCACGATGTTCTTCAGCGCCGGTCTCATCCCGACCTACCTGCTGGTGCAGACCCTCGGACTGACCGACACCTACCTCGCGCTGATCCTGCCCAGCGCGGTGAGCGTGTTCAACATCCTCGTGCTGCGCGGCTTCTTCATGAACATCTCGCCGGAACTCATCGACAGCGCCCGCATCGACGGCGCCGGCGACCTGCGCATCCTGTGGCAGATCGTGATGCCGCTGTCCCGCGCGGTGCTCGCCGTGATCACGCTCTTCTACGCGGTCGGCTACTGGAGCGCGTGGTTCAACGCCTCCCTCTACCTCAACGACCAGAACATGCTGCCGCTGCAGAACGTCATGATCCAGCTCGTCCAGAAGCAGCAGGCCCCCGTGGGCCTCGCCCAGTCCATCAAGACCGGTCAACTCTCCGGGCTCGCCGTGCAGATGGCGGTCATGGTGATGGCATTGCTGCCCGTGGCCGTGCTGTCGCCGTTCGTCCAGAAGCACTTCAGGAAGGGGATGCTCACGGGGGCCGTCAAGGGATAGGAGCACTGTGATGTACACGATCGCCGACCGCCGCATCCTCTTCGGCGGCGACTACAACCCCGAGCAGTGGCCCGAGAAGACCTGGCACGAGGACGTCCGGCTGATGAAGGACGCCGGGGTCAACTCGGTCACCCTCGGCGTCTTCTCCTGGTCGAAGCTCGAACCCCACCCCGGCGCACGGGAGTTCGGCTGGCTGGACACGGTGATGGATCTCATGGCGGCCAACGGTGTCGGAGTCGTCCTCGCCACCCCCACCTCCTCGCCCCCGCCCTGGATGGGCCGCCTGCACCCCGACACCCTGCCCCGCGACGAGGACGGCCACACCGAGTGGTGGGGCGGCCGGCAGCACTTCTCGCACTCCAGTGCCACCTACCGCCGCCACGCCGCCGCCATCACCGAGGACCTGGCCGCCCGCTACGCGGGCCACCCCGCCCTCACCATGTGGCACATCAACAACGAGTACTGCACCCACGACTACGGCGACGAGGCCGCCGCCGCCTTCCGCCGCTGGCTGCGCACGAAGTACGGCACCCTCGACGCCCTCAACACCGCCTGGGGAACGGCGTTCTGGAGCCAGGGCTACGACAGCTGGGACGGCGTCCTGCCCCCGCGCCGCGCCCACTACCTGAAGAACCCCGCCCAGATCCTGGACTTCCGCCGCTTCACCTCCGACATGCTCCTGGAGTGCTACCGCGCCGAACGCGACATCGTCCGCCGGCACACCCCGCACCTTCCGGTCACCACCAACTTCATGCCCCTGTGGTCCGGTCAGGACGGCTGGCGCTGGGCCGCGGAGGAGGACGTCGTCTCCGTCGACCTCTACCCCGACCCGCGCGACCCCCTCGGCGCCCAGTACGGAGCGCTCGTCCAGGACCTCACCCGCTCCCAGGCCCGCGGCCCCTGGATGCTCATGGAACAGGCGGCCGGCCCGGTCAACTGGCGCGGTGTCAACCACCCCAAGCCGTCGGGGCTCAACCGGCTGTGGTCCCTGCAGGCGGTGGCCCACGGCGCCGACGCCGTCTGCTACTTCCAGTGGCGCCAGTCCCGGCAGGGCGCGGAGAAGTTCCACTCCGCGATGGTCGGCCACGCCGGCGAGCAGGGCCGCACGTTCCAGGAGATCAAGCGCATCGGCGCGGAACTGGACCGGATCGGCGCCGAGGTGTCCGGCACCCACGGCAGCCGCGACATCGCGGTCCTCCACGACTGGCACTCCTGGTGGGCCTGCGAACAGGACGGCCGCCCGTCCACGCACGTCGAGTACCCCGAGGTCCTGCGGGCCTGGCACCGCGCCCTGTGGGAAGCCCACCTCACCACCGATTTCGCCCACCCCGGACACGACCTCACTGCCTACCGGCTCGTCGTCGTCCCCCAGCTCTACTTGCTCACCGACGAGGCGATCGACAACCTCCTGGCGTACGTGGCGAGCGGCGGCACCCTCGTGTGCGGCTTCCTCACCGGGGTCGCCGACGAGGACGACCGCGTTCGCCCCGGCGGCATGGACCCCCGGCTGCGCGAACTGTTCGGCATCCGCACGCTGCACCAGTGGTGGCCGCTGGAGCCGGGGGAGGGCGTCGCGTGCGCGGACGGGCTGCGCGGGACGCTGTGGTCGGAGGAGATCGAGGCCGCCGGCACCGTCGACGAGACGGTCCCGTACCAGGGCGGCGAGCTCGACGGGCTGCCCGCCGTGCTGCGCCGGGGCCGCGCCTGGTACGTCTCCACGCTCCCCGAGCCCGGGGCGCTGCGCGCCCTGCTCACCCGCGTCGCCGCCGGCGCGGGCGTCCGCCCGGTGCTGGACGGACTGTCCGCCGGGGTCGAGGCCGTCCGGCGCGGCGAGCTGCTGTTCCTGCTCAACCACGGACGCGAGCCGGTCACCGTCGACGTGCCGGGCACCCACCGCGACCTGCTCACCGGAGAGGCCGTGACCGGCCGCACGACGCTCGGACGGTACGGAGCGGCGGTGCTGAAGCCGTGAGGGGCGGACCGCGGCACGGAACCTGGGAACCCCTGCCGGCCGCCCGCTGGGAGGACGCCTTCCTCAGCGGCAACGGCCACCACGGCGCCCTGGTGTTCGGCGACCCGGACGACGACCGCGTGATCGTCACCCACCACACCCTCGTCCGCCCCAACGGCGCCGAGCACGCCCGGCCCCCGCTCCTCGCCGGTGAACTGCGAGCCCTCCAGGACCGGTTGCTCGCCGGTGACCGCACCGCCGCCGAGTCCTTCACGGACGGCCGCCCGTTGCAGTGGGTGCAGCCCTTCCACCCGGCCTTCCGGATCCGGCTGAGCCGCCCGCCTCGTGCCCGCCGGGGCTACCGCCGCTCGGTCGACTTCACCAGCGGCGAGGCGACGGCGGTGTGCGGGGACCGGAGCAGCCGCGTCTTCGTCTCCCGCGCCGACGATGTGATCGTCCAGCACGTCACCGCGCCCGGCCCCACGTTCGACATCCGCCTGGACCACCGGCTGCCCGGCGCGCCGCCCGGCCTGCGCGTCGGGGACGGAGCGCTGCTCACCGCCGAGGGCGCCGTACTGAGCCTGCACGCCGGCTACCCCGGCAGCGACCGCGGCTACACCGGCGTGACACTGATCGCCGTCACCGCGGGCACCACGGTCCTCACCCCGCCCGGAGTGCGCGTCACCGGCGCGGACTCGGTGCTGCTGCTCACCCGGGTGCGCCGGCACACCGGTGAGCCGGCGGTGACCGAGGAGGCGGGGGCCCTGCTCGACCTGCTCACCGGACGGACGTACGACGACCTCCTCGACCGCCACCTGCCCGCACACCGCACCGCCTACCACCGTGTCACCCTCGACCTGCACGGCGAGCCCGCCGAACGCTCCCTGCCGGGCTCGGAGTTGCTGAAGCGTCCCGGCAGCGCGGCCCTGGCGGAGCGGCTGTTCGCGGCGGGCCGCTACCACCTGCTCTCTTCCAGCGGCCTGCTCCCGCCCCGGCTCACCGGACTGTGGACCGGCGACTGGGACACGGCCTGGTCCGGCGCGTTCACCACGGACGCCAACCTCAACCTCCAGACCGCCTCCGCCGCCGCGGCCGGTCTCCCCGAGGTCGTCGAGGCCCTGGCCCGGCTCGTCGAGGCACAACTGCCCGACTGGCGGGACAACGCCCGTGCGATCTTCGGCACCCGAGGGGCCGTCGCCCCCGCGCACACCGACGGCGAGTCCGGCCACACCTGCCACTTCAGCCGTGAGTACCCGCTGCACCTGTGGACCGCGGGAGCCGACTGGCTGCTCAAGCCGCTCGTCGACCTCGACGAGACGCGCGGCGCCCAGGACCCCCGCACCGCCGCCGCGCTCGCCGAGACCGCCCGGTTCTACGAGGACTTCCTCACCCGCACCGACGAGCACGGCCACCTCGTGGTCGTCCCCTCCTACTCGCCCGAGAACCGCCCCGCCGACGCGAGCTGGGGCACGCTCAACGCGGCCATGGACCTCTCCGCCGCCCGGCACGCCCTGCGGACGGCCGCCGCCTACCACCCCGGCACCCCCGACGCCGAACGCTGGCAGGCCCTCGCCGACCGCCTCCCGCCGCACCGGGTCAACGCCGACGGCGCCCTCGCCGAATGGGCGTGGCCCGGCCTCGCGGACACCTACGACCACCGCCATCTCAGCCACCTCTACGCCGTCTGGCCGCTGGACGAGATCGACCCCCGCGACACCCCGGACCTGGCCGCCGCCGCCCACCGCGCCCTCGTACTGCGCGGCGCGGAGAACGACTCGGCCCACGGCCACCTCCACCACGCCCTGATCGCGGCCCGCCTCGGCGACGGCGACCGCGCCGCCCGCGCCCTCGCGAACGTGCTGGACGGCGACTACTACCACGCCTCCCTGATGAGCGCCCACTACCCGAACCGGAACGTCTACAACGCCGACGCCGCCCACGCCCTGCCCGCCGTGCTGATCGAGACACTGGTGCGGTCGACCCCGGACCGGCTGGTCCTGCTGCCCGCGCCCCCGCCCGCGTACCCGGAGGGCGAACTGCGCGGCATCCGCACCCGGTTCGGGGCCGAGGTCGACCTGGCGTGGAGCCCTGACGCGGCCACCGCGCTGCTGCGCCCCACTCGCACCCTCCGCATCGACCTGAGGACTCCCTCCGGCGCACGACCGCTCGACCTGGTCGCCGGAGAGGTCCACGCCCTCGACCTGAGGACGTGGTGACCCCCCGCAACTCCCCCCACCCATGGAAGGGACACCACCATGGCAACACGCACACGGAGCGGACTCCGCACGGCGCTGCTCGCGCCCGCCCTCGCCCTCGGCGCCACCGTCGGCCTCGCCTCCGCCCCCGCCCAGGCCGCCGTCTGGAACTCCTGCGACCAGTGGGGCAACACCACGCTGAACGGCTACACGCTCTACAACAACATCTGGGGCTCCGGCACCGGCAGCCAGTGCATCTGGGCCAACTCCGGCACCAACTGGGGCGTATCGGCGAACCACCCCAACACGGGCGGCATCAAGTCCTACCCGAACGCCAAGAAGGTGGTCAACAAGCCGATCACCTCGCTCGCCTCGCTCACCAGCAACTACAACGTCACCGTCCCGTCCGCCGGTGCGTACAACACCTCGTACGACATCTGGGACACCGGCTACAAGTACGAGGTCATGCTCTGGGTCAACAAGACCGGGGCCGTCGGCCCGCTCGGCAGCTCCCAGGGCAGCGTCACCCTCGGCGGCTCGACGTGGACCGTCTACAAGGGCAACAACGGCTCGAACGACGTGTTCTCGTTCATCCGCGGCTCCAACTCCAGCTCCGGCACGGTGAACATCCTGCCCATCCTGAAGTGGATCAAGGACACCAAGGGCTGGTTCGGCAACGTGACCATCGGGGACGTGCAGTTCGGCTACGAGATCACGTCGTCGTCCGGCGGTCTGAACTTCACCACCAACAGCCTCACGGTCAGCAGCAGCTGATCCCGGCGGGCCCATGAGTGTGCGGCCGGTCCCGTATAGGGGAGGGACCGGCCGCACGTACGTCCGCGCCCGCGCCGCGCTACCCGGCGACCGGGAGTTCGGCGCCGTCCCGCAGGAACAGCGGAATGCGGTCCAGCGGCGCGTCGACCGTCACGGCCGTACCGCCCTCGTACTCCCGGCCCGTCCACGCGTCGGTCCACCGCGCGCCCGCCGGGAGATACGCGGTGCGGGCCGTGGCCCCGGCGGTCAGCACCGGCGCGACCAGCAGGTCCGGGCCCAGGAGGTAGGAGTCGTCCGCCGTCCACGCCGTCTGGTCCGCGGGGAACTCCAGGAACAACGGCCGCATCACCGGCAGCCCGTCCTCGTGGGCCTCCCGCATGACCTGCAGCACGTACGGCTTCAGACGCTCGCGCAGCCGCAGGTACTTCTCCAGGACCGGATAGGCCCGCTCTCCGTACGACCAGACCTCGTTGGGGCCGCCGGTCATCTCCGGGCCCAGCGGCATGCCCGGGTCCCGGAAGCCGTGCAGCCGCATCAGCGGGGACAGCGCGCCGAACTGGAACCAGCGCACCAGCAGCTCCCGGTAGGCGGGGTCGTCCGGGTCGCCGCCGTGGAAGCCGCCGATGTCGGTGTTCCACCACGGGATGCCGGACAGCGCGGTGTTCAGACCGGCCGCGATCTGGCGGCGCAGGGTCGCGAAGTCGGTGCCGATGTCACCGGACCACAGGGCGGCGCCGTGGCGCTGGCTGCCCGCCCACGCCGAGCGGTTGAGGGTGATCACCTCGTCCACGCCGGCGGCGCGCAGGCCCTCGTCGAAGGTGCGGGAGTTCTCCGCCGGGTAGAGGTTGCCGACCTCCAGGCCGGGACCCGCCCAGTACCGCAGGTTCTCGGCGAAGCCCGGCTTCAGCTCCGGCTCGCAGGCGTCCAGCCAGAACGCCGTGATGCCGTACGGGTCCAGGTAGTTCTCCTTGATCCTGGACCACACGAAGTCGCGCGCCTCGGGGTTGGTGGCGTCGTAGAAGGCCACCTGGACGGTGGAGGCGACCTGCTTGTCGGGCCAGTCGGCGTGCGCCATCGGGCCGTACTGGGTGCCGATGAAGTAGCCGAGCTGCTCCATCACCGGGTGGTTCTCGCTCAGCGGCGACACCGACGGCCAGACGGACACCACCAGCTTGATGCCGAGGTCCGCCAGCTCGCGCACCATCGCCGCCGGGTCGGGCCACTGAGCGGGGTCGAACCTCCACTCGCCCAGGTGGGTCCAGTGGAAGAAGTCGCAGACGATCGCGTCGATGGGCAGGTTCCGCCGCTTGTACTCGCGGGCCACTTCGAGGAGTTCGTCCTGGGTGCGGTAGCGCAGCTTGCACTGCCAGAAGCCGGCCGCCCACTCGGGCAGCATCGGGGTACGGCCGGTGACCGCGCTGTAGCGGCGCTGGGCGTCGGCCGGGGAGCCCGCGGTGATCCAGTAGTCGATCTGCCGGGCGGAGTCCGCCACCCAGCGGGTGCCGTTCCCGGCCAACTCCACACGGCCGATCGCCGGGTTGTTCCACAGCAGGGTGTAGCCGCGGCTGGAGGTGAGCACGGGGATCGTGACCTCGGCGTTGCGCTGGACCAGGTCGACGACCAGGCCCTTCTGGTCGAGCCGGCCGTGCTGGTGCTGGCCGAGCCCGTACAGCCTCTCGTCGTCGTAGGCGGCGAAACGCTGCTCAAGGCGGTGGTGGCCGTTGCCGACGGCGGTGTAGAGGCGGGGGCCGGGCCACCAGAAGTGGGCGCGTTCCTCCGCCAGCAGTTCCGTGAGGTCGTCGGTGCGCAGGAAGCGGACGAGACCCGAGGCGTCGACGTCGACCGTGAGCGCGCCGACGGTCAGGCGTCCCCGGCCGTCCTCGATCTTGACGGTGCTCTCGGTGGCCGGAGCCTGGGCGAGGAGCGCGCCGGGCAGGTCGTCCAGGACCGGGCCCCCGAGCCGGGCGCGCACCCGGACCGCGTCCGGCCCCCACGGCTCGACGCGTACGGTCTCCTGGCGGCCGCTCCACTCCAGCACGCCGTCCCGGTCGCGGAACGTGCCGACCGTGGGGGAGGACTGGGCGAGGCTGACCGGGCCGTGCGGGGGCTGGTTCTCGGCATGCTGGTTCACGATGCTCCTTGAAGGAGTGCGGACGGGGGAGTCCTGCGAGAAGGCGTGAGAAGGCATGGGGCGCCCTGAGCGGGTCGGGGCCCGAGACGGAGCGGACCTGGGTTCAGGAGCCGGAGGCGACCGGCCCCGAACTCGCCCGGACCGTCAACTCCGGCGCGATGAGCACCACTTCGTCCGCGCCCCGCCCGTCGAGCTTGGCCACCAGGCGCGCGACCGCGTGCCGCCCCATCTCCTGGGCGGGGATGCCGACCGAGGTCAGCCGCACCGAGGCCTGGACGGCGACCTGGTCCGGGCAGATCGCGACCACCGACACGTCCTCGGGGATCGCCCGGCCCTGCTGGCGCAGCAGGGCGAGCAGGGGTTCGACGGCGGACTCGTTCTGCACGACGAAGCCGGTGGTGCCCGGGCGCTCGTCGAGGATCCGGGCCAGGGTCAGAGCCATCGCGTCGTACCCGCCCTCGCACGGGCGGTGCAGCAGGCCCAGACCCAGCTCGCGGGCCCGGGAGCGCAGGCCGTCGAGGGTGCGTTCGGCGAAGCCGGTGTGCCGTTCGTAGACCGCGGGCGCCTCGCCGATGACGGCGATCTCGCGGTGCCCGAGCAGCGCCAGATGCTCCACGCACAGCGCGCCCGTCGCACCCCAGTCCAGGTCCACGCAGGTCAGCCCGGCGGTGTCGGCGGGCAGCCCGATCAGGACGGTCGGCTGGTCAGCCTCCCGCAGCAGCGGCAGCCGTTCGTCGTCCAGCTCGACGTCCATCAGGATCATGGCGTCGGCGAGCCCGCTGCCGGTGACCCGGCGCACGGCGTCGGGGCCCTCCTCACCGGTGAGGAGCAGCACGTCGTAACCGTGGGTACGGGCGGTCGTGGCCACGGCGATGGCGATCTCCATCATCACCGGCACGTACATGTCGGTACGCAGCGGGATCATCAGGGCGATGATGTTCGACCTGCTGCTCGCCAGGGCGCGGGCGCCCGCGTTCGGGTGGTAGCCGAGCTTCCGGATGCTCTCCTCGACCCGCTGCCGGGTGCTCGCGGAGATGGACCGCTTGCCACTGAGGACGTAGCTCACCGTGCTCGCCGAGACTCCGGCGTGCTGGGCGACCTCGGCGAGGGTGACCATCCAGCTCTCCAAGGTGTGTGAAGCGCTTCGACAGTGCGCAGTACCGACATCGGGAGGTAAGGGTGGTTCGACAGTAGCTCCGGCAGGAGTGGGTGTCCATAGGCTGTCGAAGCGCTTCGACTGTTTTCTTTTCCCGCTCCCGGACGGGCCATCCGAACGGAGTACAAGGAGTGGTCGTCACGCCCCGCACACACGATGCTGGGCGGGACAGACCGAAACAGACGGTGGACTGCGAGCGTCCGTGCGCGTGGGGTGGTGGGTCCGCCCGGTATCGGGTACATACGATCCAGTAGCACCGGTCGGTAACGTACCGCACCCTCCATCCCTCTTCGCGGCGAGGTGAGCCTCATGTCCGCACCAACGTCCAACAAGCCCACCGTCACCGAGCGCGAGGCCCGCCAGGTGGCGGAGGCCGCTCGGGAGCAGGACTGGCACAGGCCGAGCTTCGCCAAGGAACTGTTCCTCGGCCGCTTCCGGCTCGATCTCATCCATCCGCACCCGCTGCCCGCGGCCGACGACGTGCAGCGCGGCGAGGAGTTCCTCGCCAAGCTCCGCGACTTCTGCGAGACGAAGATCGACTCGGCCCGCATCGAGCGCGACGCGCGGATCCCGGACGAGGTCGTCACCGGGCTCAAGGAGCTCGGCGCGCTCGGCATGAAGATCGACACCAAGTACGGCGGCCTCGGCCTGACCCAGGTCTACTACAACAAGGCCCTCGCCCTGGCCGGCTCCGCCAGCCCCGCGATCGGCGCGCTGCTCTCCGCACACCAGTCGATCGGCGTGCCGCAGCCGCTGAAACTCTTCGGCACACAGGAGCAGAAGGACACCTTCCTGCCCCGCTGCGCCCGCACGGACATCTCCGCCTTCCTGCTGACCGAGCCGGACGTCGGATCCGACCCCGCGCGCCTGGCGACCACGGCCGTCCCGGACGGGGACGGCTACGTCCTCGACGGGGTCAAGCTGTGGACGACCAACGGAGTCGTGGCCGACCTCCTCGTCGTCATGGCACGCGTGCCGAAGTCCGAGGGCCACCGCGGCGGCATCACCGCGTTCGTCGTCGAGGCCGCCTCCGAGGGCGTCACCGTGGAGAACCGCAACGCCTTCATGGGCCTGCGCGGCATCGAGAACGGCGTCACCCGCTTCCACCGGGTGCGGGTCCCGGCCGCCCACCGCATCGGCGCCGAGGGCCAGGGCCTGAAGATCGCCCTGACCACCCTGAACACCGGCCGCCTCTCCCTGCCCGCGATGTGCGCGGGCGCGGGCAAGTGGTGCCTGAAGATCGCCCGCGAGTGGTCCGCGGTCCGCGAGCAGTGGGGCAAGCCGGTCGCGCTGCACGAGGCGGTCGGCTCGAAGATCTCGTTCATCGCGGCCACCACCTTCGCGCTGGAGGCGGTGCTCGACCTGTCGTCCCAGATGGCCGACGAGAACCGCAACGACATCCGCATCGAGGCCGCCCTGGCCAAGCTCTACGGCTCGGAGATGGCCTGGCGGATGGCCGACGAGCTGGTCCAGATCCGCGGCGGCCGCGGCTACGAGACAGCCGCGTCCCTCGCCGCCCGCGGGGAACGCGCGGTCCCCGCCGAGCAGATGCTGCGCGACCTGCGCATCAACCGCATCTTCGAGGGCTCGACCGAGATCATGCACCTGCTGATCGCGCGAGAGGCGGTCGACGCCCACCTCTCGGTCGCCGGCGACCTCATCGACCCCGACAAGTCCCTGTCGGACAAGGCGAGGGCGGGCGCGAACGCGGGCGTCTTCTACGCCAGGTGGCTGCCCAGGCTGGTCGCGGGCCCGGGCCAGCTCCCGCGCTCGTACGCCGAGTTCCACCCGTCCGGACACGTCGACCTGTCCGGCCACCTGCGGTACGTGGAACGCCACGCCCGCAGGCTCGCCCGCTCCACCTTCTACGCCATGTCCCGCTGGCAGGGCCGGATGGAGACCAAGCAGGGCTTCCTCGGCCGGATCGTCGACATCGGCGCCGAACTGTTCGCGATGAGCGCGGCCTGCGTCCGCGCCGAACTCCTGCGCACCCAGGGCGACCACGGCCGCGAGGCCTACCAGCTCGCCGACGCCTTCTGCCGGCAGTCCCGCATCCGCGTCGCCGAACTCTTCGACCGCCTGTGGACCAACACCGACGACCTCGACCGCAAGGTCGTCAAGGGCGTCCTCGGCGGCGCCTACACCTGGCTGGAGGAAGGCGTCGTCGACCCGTCGGACGACGGCCCGTGGATCGCGGAGGCGACCCCCGGACCGAGCGAGCGGGAGAACGTGCACCGGCCGATCAGGTGACGGCCGGCCGACGGCCGTGACACGCGGCACGGCCACCAGACGGCGACATCCACCGGCCGCCCGGCGGCACCGGCCACCGGGCGGCCGACCGCGTCCCCCGACCCGGCGCGCCGGTGGCGCGTCCGCGGCGCGGCGACCGGCGACTCGCTCCCCCCTTCGAGGGGACGCGCTGTCCGTCCGGGCACCCGGTGCGGCCACAATGGGGGGATGAGCGACAGTCCAGCCCCTCTCGCCGACCCGCACCTCGTCTTCGACCCCGTCGCCGGGGACGGCCCCAAGGACGTGGTGGTGCTCGGGTCAACCGGGTCCATCGGCACCCAGGCCATCGACCTCGTACTGCGCAACCCGGAGCGCTTCCGGGTCACCGGGCTCTCCGCCAACGGCGGACGGGTCGGTCTCCTCGCCGAGCAGGCGTACCGGCTGCGGGCGCGGACCGTCGCCGTGGCCCGCGAGGACGTCGTACCGGCCCTGCGCGAGGCGCTCGCCGCGCAGTACGGGGCGTCCGAGCCCCTCCCCGAGATCCTCGCAGGACCGGAGGCCGCCACCCACCTGGCCGCCTCCGACTGCCACACGGTCCTCAACGGCATCACCGGCTCCATCGGTCTCGCCCCGACCCTCGCCGCCCTGGAGGCGGGCCGCACCCTCGCGCTCGCCAACAAGGAGTCGCTCATCGTCGGCGGCCCGCTGGTCAAGGCGCTCGCCAAGCCCGGTCAGATCATCCCGGTGGACTCCGAGCACGCCGCCCTCTTCCAGGCGCTCGCGGCGGGAACGCGGGCCGATGTGCGCAAGCTCGTCGTCACCGCCTCCGGCGGCCCCTTCCGCGGCCGCACCAAGGCCGAGCTCGCCGACGTCACCGTCGAGGACGCCCTCGCCCACCCCACCTGGGCGATGGGCCCGGTGATCACGGTCAACTCCGCCACCCTGGTCAACAAGGGACTCGAGGTCATCGAGGCACACCTGCTGTACGACATTTCCTTCGACCGCATTGAGGTCGTCGTGCATCCGCAGTCGTATGTCCACTCGATGGTTGAGTTCACCGACGGATCCACCCTCGCCCAGGCGACGCCCCCGGACATGCGCGGGCCCATCGCCATCGGCCTGGGCTGGCCGGAACGCGTTCCCGACGCCGCGCCCACCTTCGACTGGAGCAAGGCGTCGGCCTGGGAGTTCTTCCCGCTCGACACCGAGGCCTTCCCCTCCGTGGGGCTCGCCCGGCACGTGGGCGGGCTCGGCGGCACCGCCCCGGCCGTGTTCAACGCGGCCAACGAGGAGTGCGTCGACGCGTTCCTGCGCGGCGCCCTGCCCTTCAACGGGATCATGGAGACCGTGACACAAGTGGTCGAGGAGCACGGCACACCCCACACGGGAACTACCCTGACGGTGCCGGACGTCCTCGAAGCGGAGACCTGGGCCCGCGCCAGGGCCCGGGAACTGACAGCGCGAACGGCGACAGCGGAGGCGCGTGCATGACGTCCTTGATGATGATCCTCGGCATAGTCGTCTTCGTGGTGGGCCTGCTGGTCTCCATCGCGTGGCACGAGCTGGGGCATCTGTCCACCGCCAAGCTCTTCGGCATCCGCGTGCCGCAGTACATGGTGGGATTCGGCCCGACGCTGTGGTCCCGCAGGAAGGGCGAGACGGAGTACGGCGTCAAGGCCATCCCGTTCGGCGGCTACATCCGCATGATCGGCATGTTCCCGCCGGGCGACGACGGGCGGATCACGGCCCGCTCCACCTCGCCCTGGCGCAGCATGATCGAGGACGCCCGCTCGGCCGCCTTCGAGGAGCTCGGCCCCGGTGACGAGAAGCGCCTGTTCTACACCCGTGCCCCGTGGAAGCGGGTCATCGTGATGTTCGCGGGCCCCTTCATGAACCTGATCCTCGCGGTGGCGCTGTTCCTGACCGTCCTCATGGGCTTCGGCATCTCGCAGCAGACGACCACCGTCAGCTCCGTCTCCCAGTGCGTCATCGCGCAGAGCGAGAACCGGGACAACTGCAAGAAGACCGACGCCCCGGCACCGGCCGCGGCCGCCGGCCTGAAGGCGGGCGACAAGATCGTCTCCTTCAACGGGGTGAGCACCGGCAACTGGAACCAGCTGTCCGACCTGATCCGCGCCAATCCCGGCAAGGAGGTGTCGATCGTCGTCGACCGCAAGGGACAGGACGTCACCCTGCACGCGAAGATCGCCACCAACCAGGTCGCCAAGAAGGACTCACGCGGCCAGATCGTGCAGGGGCAGTACGTCAGCGCCGGCTTCCTCGGCTTCAGCGCCGCCACCGGCATCGTCCGCCAGGACTTCGGCCAGTCCGTGACCTGGATGGGCGACCGGCTCGGTGAGGCCGTCCACTCCATCGCGAGCCTGCCCGGCAAGGTGCCGGCCCTGTGGAACGCGGCCTTCGACGGCGCTCCCCGCCAGCCCGACTCCCCGATGGGCGTGGTCGGCGCGGCCCGCGTCGGCGGCGAGATCTTCACCCTGGACATCCCGCCCACCCAGCAACTGGCCATGGCCCTGATGCTGGTCGCCGGCTTCAACCTCTCCCTGTTCCTGTTCAACATGCTCCCGCTGCTCCCGCTGGACGGCGGGCACATCGCGGGGGCGCTGTGGGAGTCGCTGCGGCGGAACCTGGCGAGGGTGCTGCGCCGGCCGGACCCCGGTCCGTTCGACGTGGCGAAGCTGATGCCGGTGGCCTACGTAGTGGCGGGCGTCTTCGTCTGCTTCACGCTCTTGGTTCTAGTGGCAGACGTGGTCAATCCCGTGCGAATCAGCTAGACAAACGGTCATTTTCTGTCGCGATGACCGTGATGCCGCGCCCTTCACCCATGTAACTCACACGGGTGAAGGGCGCGGTTCTTTCCGTACGACGCAGTCGCGAACCTCGTACGTTCCTGCTGTTCATGGGTGACCCCAGCGGTGCGCCAACACCCTGGGGTCTGGCCGGCCTGAGAGGGGCTGACATGCAGCAAGGTACTGCCGCCCGCGCGGATGACAAAGGCTGGGGGGCGCAAACCGTCGATGTCGCCGCATACATGCGGGTCTCGACCACCGAGCAGAAGGGTAAGTACGGGATTCCGGTCCAGGCGCAAGCCATTCGCGCCTTCGTGGAACAGCGGGACTCGTGGCGTCTGGTTCAATCCCGGGAAGACCTCGGCGAATCGGGATCGACGTATTTCCGCCCGGGTCTGGACGCACTGCTGGAGGACATTTCACTGGGGCGCTTCAAGCACGTCCTGGTACATCGCCTGGACCGGCTGGGGCGGACGGAGGCGGCTATCTGGCGGTGCATCTGGCAGATCGAGGACATTGGGGCGCAGGTGGAGTGCTGTACGGAGCCCCTCGGTGAACCGGGCCTCACCCGCTGGCTCACGGTCGACCGGCTGGCACGAGCAGTCGAGATGGACTATAGGCGTATTATCGTCCGCACTCAGGCGGGACGGCAGATGAAAGCAGTCGATGGTGGATGGCCGGGTGGCCCAGCTCCTTACGGATATCGATTCAGCGGTAGGGGCGTATTCGGGTCGGCTCTCGAAGTGGATCCGGCCGAAGCACGTGTAATGAGGCTCATCGCCGACCTGGTCATCGAAGGTGTGCGTGGTATCACGGACCTGGCGAACGGGTTGAACGACCGCGGCGTCCTCACACGAAACGGCAAAAGCTGGACGCCGTCGAACCTGTTTCGCCGCTTGAAGAGCGGGACATTCCTCGGAGAAGTGGTCTTTCGCCGCATCGACAAGCAGTGGACCGGTAACTGCACCAGGCTGCGCAGTGATGGACGTCCGCTGCACGGCGAGAGTGTGGTGATTCCGCTGCCCCCATTCTCTCGCCAGATCGGATCAGGGCCTTTCAGGATGCGCTGTCCGGACTGACCGGGCGCCGCCGGAAGCCGAACGGGGAGTACCTGCTCAGCGGACTCATCCATGGGTCGTGCGAGTTGCCGTACGTAGGCACTTTCCGCAGCAAGGACGGGGTGCGGACTTACCGCTGTTCGGGATGGAACGCGACGGTCTCCTGTGGCTGCCCCTTCATGCCCGCCGATTACATGGAGGAACGGGTGGTGAGCCAGGTCAACGCCCTACTGGCCTCGATTCCGGCGCACAGCAGGCCCACGGTGCCGGTTTCCTCCAGGGCACAGACGCAGTTGACCAGGCACCTCGAGAGGGTGAGGTCGCTGGAACGGCTCGTTGTGGAGTGTGCTGAGGAACTCGACGGATTGCGAAGCCAAGCGCGGCAGAGCCGCGTCATCGCCGCTGCAATGCGACAGCTCGAAGCGGAGCAAGAGGTCTTCGACCGGATCCTGGCGCACGCGCGGGACTGGATGAGCGAACTTGAGAACCTTGGTGGCAGGGACGCCCGGTTGGCGGCGGTTCTGGGTGCGGCCTTTCCGGATATGTGGTCACTCTCGTTGTCCGAGCAGCGTGACCTGATCGAGTACGTCACGGTTCGCGTGGACATCGTGGACCCGGCGTTTCGGTACCGAGAGGGACAGAGGTGCTTAACGGTCCTGTGGCATGAGCGTACGAGGACGCCTGTTCCGCCCGACCCCACGCGCAGTCAGTGGACCCGTATCGAAGGCTTGCTTCATGACAGGTATCCGGCACACCACTTTCGCTCACCACTGGATTTGCGAGCGGCCCTCATGGGGATGTTCCACCGCCTGCGTACGGGAATCCTCTGGCGTGATCTTCCTGAGCGGTTCGGTGACTTTCGGAAGGTCCGCTGGAGGCAGCGCACGTTGTTGGCGGACGGTGTGTGGGCGGAAATCGTGACACTCCTCAATGAGGAAGGAGAGGGCACACCAGTCCTGAGCTACGAGGCGAGCCCAGCTCTCGCCATCAGCACGAGCCTCGACGCCGAAGTCGTCCGCTGAGCGTCCAGGGCGGTCCGGGTGTCCCGGTCAATCGGGGAGCATGTCCTCCGACGTGGCCACTATGCCCGGACCACCGGCATCGAACGCCATCAGGTGGATCGCTGGGACGCCGTGTGCTTCCGTTCCTGTCCGTGCCGTAATCTCGGATCCTGGGAGCCCCCGCCGCTGAACGGGGCCGGACCTTGATCCACGACTTGGGGTTGCACAGCAGATGACTGCGATTTCTCTCGGCATGCCGTCCGTTCCGACCAAGATCGCCGAGCGCCGCAAGAGCCGGCAGATCCAGGTCGGGTCCGTGGCCGTGGGCGGGGACGCGCCGGTGTCGGTGCAGTCGATGACGACGACGCGTACGTCGGACATCGGTGCGACGTTGCAGCAGATCGCGGAGCTGACGGCGTCGGGGTGCCAGATCGTGCGGGTGGCGTGTCCGACGCAGGACGACGCGGACGCGTTGGCGACGATCGCGCGGAAGTCGCAGATCCC